>CAZGDT010000016.1:0-14543 GCA_964524245.1 uncultured Eubacterium sp.
GCTGGATCATATTTTGGAACAGATTAATGATACCGAAGCGGTTCTTTTGGAAAATGCGGGAGTGAACCTGAATCTTGCCCGTCAGAAGATGGAAGAGACATATTTTGCGTTACTGTCAGATGACACCGGAAGTCTGGATGCATTTGAACAGGAAGATTTGAAAGTGTTGGATCATTCACTGCAGCAGATTCTTGACTATGCACCGATTCATGGAAAAGTAGCAGAAGAATTTGCGGCAAGTGTGGAGTCCTTTCTCGGACTGGTGGACAAGTTTGCAAGAACACCTGAAGCGACCGCAGTTCGAAAGACCGTGGGAAAATATTTTTTTGAAATATACGAAGCAGTATTGAAAAAAAGTCTTCAGGATGCGAATCCGCCATTGGCAGTCAGGCTGTTTTTGCGTTATGGGTATGCCAGCGAGGAGCTTTTGACGGAAAAAGAACTTCGGACTCTTCTCACCCTGCCTGATTCGCGTGAAGAGGCGACAACCTGCCGGGTATATACCATGGAGGAATGGTTGAGGGAAATCTATGAAGGAAGAAAAAATCCTTCCAAAGACGAGTTTGACATGGATTATGAAGAGCACCTTCGCAAACAGGTTCAGGAAAAGAAATTGGAAAAAGGGGAACAACAGAGTGCTTTTATGGACCCGGATGAAAGACTTCATTTTGAAGTGGATAATCTGTTGCGGTATGCGGACAGAATTCTCAGTGGGAATATATCGGCCTTTGTACCCATTTTGTGTTCAGAGGGAATCTTCACCCGACTGGAAAATTCTGTAGTTACGTCAGCAGTGATTAATAAAACGGTAAATCGTGTTGAAAAGATCGATTATTCTATTTTTTACAGAGAACGAATGACGGCATATGAAAAAGCCGGAATTTCGCGTTTTACGCTTACAGACCGTTACACACCGGAATTTATTCTCTTCCCTGTATACGGAAGAAAGGGACTTATGTGGCAGGACACGGAAGGACGTAAAAAAGAAACGCACGGAAGAATTCTTCTGCCGTCTTTTATGGAGCAGAATCTGGAAGCAGAGCTGATGAAGATGATGGCATATTTCCGTTGGGAAAAATGCCGTACGGAGATGGGGGCGCAATGGAACAATTACCGCTATCCTTCTTTGACGGCAGAATATACGGATTATCTTCAGTTTTATAAGAAGAATAATGATTTGTCGCCGGAGAAGAGAGAAAAGGTGAGGGCACAGCTGCAGCAGTGCGGAAACCGGCACAAAGATGTTTTTGCCAGAGATTATACGGATTGGATTTTGAGGGAAGCAACGGGAGCAATGAAGCTTAACCGGGTGGCGAGGGATATTTTGTTTACTTATTGCCCGCTTGCACCGGAAATTGCAGAGGGATTGCTGACGCAGAATGTTTATCGTGACGCGGCAAGACGGTATATGACGGAGAAAAAGAAAAGAGAGAAAGAAATTAATCAGACGATTTCCCGATTTGACAAAACGTCAGAAGAAATTCCGGAAGAGGTTGAGCAGACCAGGCGGTATGTATTAGATTTATAAGGAGCGGAAAATGAGTAAAAAACGAGAGAGAGTGCGTCAATGCAGACAGATTCGCCAGCTGATTGATGACAACAAATATACAAAAGCGTTGGAACTCATCGATGAACTTCCTCTGGCGGAGGTGGGCTCTCTGGATGATTTGTATTTATTTGCGGAACTGTATGAAAAAGCGGAACGCATGGAAAAAAAGAAAGAAATATTTTATCATATCTACGAGAGAACCGGTTCCCGTTATGTATTAAACCGTCTTCTGCGTCTGACAATTCGAATGGGAGATATGGAAGAGGCAAGGGAGCTTTATTTCACCTATGAAATGGCAGGCGGTGTGACATTGGATACCTTTGAACTTCGTTATCTGCTTGCTAAGGCGGAGGGCGAACCACGAAAGCGTCTGATTGAGATACTGGAAGAATTGAAACGGGAGGAATATACGGAAGAATGGGGACTTCAGCTGGCATATCTGTATGAACAGGAAGGTGAGCGTGAGAAGTGTATTCAGGAATGCAGGGATTTGAAACTCTGGTTCGGTGAAGGAGAAAATGTGGACAAAGCAATGGAACTGATGAAACGTTGTGAAGTTCCGGGCTGGGAGCCTCCGGAGGAAGAAGGCATATGCAAACCATCTCTTCCGGCGGAAGAAACATCTCCGGAAGAAATAAAAGAGAAAATGAAGAAAGAGATTCAGGACGAAGAGGACGAAGAAGATGTATCGGACCGCGGAATCCGTTACCGGACATTGAAAAATGCAATTAATCATGTGAGATATGATGATAAGTCACCGCATTTTGTATTTGCCGGAGGCGAAGAGAGAATTACGCTGGCGGTAGCCAAACGGATGGCGAAAGAGTTGAATAATGCCGGTTATGTATCTGTCCGGAGCATTGTAAAAATTACGGCGGATAAGCTGAATGAAATTAACCTTTCGGAGCAGGCAGAAAGAATTGCCGGCGGTTGTATGCTTGTGACGGGTGCTTCTGAACTGAATGCGGAAGCGGTTCGTACACTTGCGGAAGTTATGGAAGAGAAGAAAATTGTTGTCATGCTGGCTGGTCCGTTTGATGAAATAGATTGCTTTTTGGATATTTATCCGGAGCTGTCTGAGAAACTTATTTATAAGATTCGTATGTAGATAAAAGAGGGAAAGTATGCAGAAAAAACAGATTTGGAAACCGGGAAACATGCTGTATCCCGTGCCCGCCGTGATGGTCGGCTGCGGTAACAGTGAAGGAGAAAAAAATATAATTACGATTGCATGGACAGGTACGGTTTGTTCAGATCCCGCAATGGTATCAATATCCGTTCGCCCGGAGCGCCATTCTTACAATATGATACGTGAAACCGGTGAATTTACGATTAATCTGACGACGAAAGAGCTGGCATTTGCAGCTGACTGGTGCGGTGTGAAATCAGGAAGGGATGTAGATAAATTTGCGGCAATGCATTTGACACCGGCGCCCGGAAATAAATTGAAATATGCTCCGATTATAGAGGAAAGTCCGGTCAATTTGGAATGTCGGGTAGAGAAGGTCCTGGAACTGGGAAGCCATCATATGTTTCTCGGACGGATTGAAGATGTCATGATTAGCGAAAAGTACATGAATGAGACAGGTAAATTCGAATTGAATCATTCCGAACTTGTTACGTATTCCCATGGAGAATATTTTGTGCTGGGTGAAAAGCTGGGCAGATTCGGGTATTCCGTAAAAAAGTGATTTTTCATTTTACAATTGTCAAAATTGTGTTATACTAAGTTAATAGTGACGTTGGAACAGTGGAGGTTACGATGAAACAGTACATTATTAAAGGTGGAACGCCGCTTTTCGGGGAAGTTACCATAGGTGGGGCGAAAAATGCCGCACTGGGAATTATTGTGGCGGCCATTATGGCAAACGAGCCTGTGACGATTGATAATTTACCGGATGTCGATGATGTCCGTGTTTTGCTTGATGCGATAGAGGGTATTGGTGCTGTGGTGGAACGTATGGATGAGCATACGGTGCGTATCAATGGTGCCCTGATTCGTGATGTAAGTGTAGATGAGGATGCAATTCGGAAAATTAGAGGTTCTTATTATCTGGTAGGGGCCTTGTTGGGAAAATATAAAAAAGCACTTGTGGCACTGCCGGGAGGATGTCAGATTGGAAGCCGGCCGATTGACCAGCATATTAAGGGATTTGAGCAGCTGGGGGCGCAAGTGAGTATTCATCATGGAAAGATTGATGCTCAGGCAGAAGTTCTGCGCGGAACACATATATATCTTGATTGTCCGAGTGTAGGTGCTACCATAAATATTATGATGGCTGCCTGTATGGCAGAGGGTAAGACGATTATTGAAAATCCGGCCAAGGAGCCTCATATTGTAGATGTGGCCAATTTCCTGAACAGTATGGGAGCGAATATTAAGGGTGCCGGTACGGATGCCATTCGTATTCGCGGAGTGGAGTCTCTTCACGGAGCAGAGTATTCCATTATTCCGGATCAGATAGAGGCCGGAACGTACATGCTGGCAGTGGCGGCAACCGGGGGCGACGTAATGATAAAAAACGTTATTCCAAAGCATTTGGAAGCGATTACGGCGAAGCTTGTAGAGATCGGTGCAAAAGTTGAGGAGTTTGATGATTCGGTAAGAGTGTGCACGGATCATCGTTTATCTTATGCCAATGTCAAGACTATGCCATATCCCGGGTTTCCGACGGATATGCAGCCTCAGATTACGACGTTGCTTGCATTGTCAGAAGGTACCAGTATTGTGACGGAGACGATATTTGAAACGCGATTTAAATATATAAGTGAGCTGCGTCGCATGGGAGCCAACATTACGGTTGAAGGAAATGCTGCCTTTGTGACAGGAGTGGAAGGGTTTACGGGTGCCTCTGTGGCAGCACCGGATCTTCGCGCCGGAGCGGCTCTTGTTATGGCGGGGCTTGTGGCAGAAGGATTTACCTATGTAGACGATATTCAGTATATTGAGCGCGGTTACGAAAATTTTACGGAAAAACTGCGCGAGCTTGGTGCCTGCATAGACAAAATCGATGCAGAAGATGAACGTGCAATCCGTAAGTTCAAGATGAAAGTCTCCTAAAGGAGCAAACAATAGAGACGGAAGGGAACGCCGAGGAAACGAGGCGTTTTCTGTTATCGTCAAAGAGATGGGAAAGGAGAAATACAGTTGAACGAGAAAGTAGAAGTAATTCTGGAAGAAGTAGGAAAAGTAATCCGTGGTAAGGAGAAGGCGATTGAGCTTGTTATGACGGCAATGCTGGCAAAGGGGCATATTCTTGTTGAGGATGTGCCGGGAGTCGGCAAAACTACTTTGGCGGTGGCGTTTTCCCGCGCCATGGAGCTGACGGAAAGACGTCTTCAATTTACGCCGGATGTACTGCCGAGTGATGTGGTAGGGTTCAATATGATTGGTGCGGATGGAGAATTTCAATATAAACCGGGAGCCATTTTGTGTAATCTGCTTTTGGCAGATGAGATAAATCGTACCTCTACGAAAACGCAGTCTGCTTTGTTGGAAGTCATGGAAGAGGGACAGGTGACGGTGGATGGTGTTACCAGACAGCTGCCAAATCCTTTTATTGTTGTAGCGACGCAGAATCCGGTAGGTTCCGCCGGCACACAGATGTTGCCTGAGTCACAGCTGGATCGGTTTATGATTCGTATTTCCATGGGATATCCTACCATGGAAGAAGAAATGCGATTAATTAAAGAAAGACAGGACATTAATCCGCTTGACTTTATCCGGGAGATTATTTCCAAAAAGGAACTTTTGCAAATGCAGGATCAGGTCAAACAGATTTATGTCGATGACAAAGTTTTATCCTATCTGTCCAAAATCGTAGATGCAACAAGAAATCATTCCATGATTACATTGGGGGTCAGCCCGCGTGGGACACTGGCATTAATGGATATGTCTAAAGCTCATGCATTTGTGCAGGGGCGTGCGTTTGTGCTTCCGGAAGATATTAAGGCAGTTGCCGGTGCCGTGTTGGCGCATCGTCTTCTTTTGAATGGAAAGGCACGAATGAGCCACACGACGGAAGAGGATGTAGTGGAGGAAATTATCGGCAGGATTCCGGTGCCGAAATTGTAAAATAACAATTGTTTGGAATGGAGGAACGTATGACAGTTGGAACATTTCTGTATATTCTTCTTTTCCTTGTAAGCATTCTTGTCTCCGTATTGTATTTGGAGTATGGAGCAATGGCATTAATGGGGCTTGTCATAACCGTTCCCCTGTTTATGTTTGTTTTTTTGCTCATTTTGCGAAAACGGGTCAGTGTGGCGGTGGATTCCAAAAACCCGCTGGCAGAGAAGGATGCAGTTGATAAACCGGCAAGAGCTGTGATTACGTTGTCTGTAGAGAATCGAAGCCGGTTATTTCCGGTGACAAAGGGAATTGCCAGAGTGCGGTATGAAAATTCTTTTTCCGGTGACAAGGGAAAGTTAAAAATCCGGTTTTCCGTTGATACGGGAAAGAAACGCGACAGAAGAATACCCGTCGTTATGGATAACTGTGGTAATGTAGCCATTACGGTAGAAAAAGTACGGATTTACGATTATCTGAATATTTTTGCGTGGACCATCGGTAAAAAATTTGAAACGCAGAATGTACTTGTTCTTTCGCCAACAAAGGAAATGTATCTTGGAAAAGATAAATGGTACAATGAGACGAATGAAGACAGTGACCGTTTCTCCATTTATAAAAGAGGGGATGATCCCTCTGAAATTTTTGATATCCGGGAGTATGCGGATGGGGATAAAATTCAGAGGATTCACTGGAAACTCAGCAGTAAAACCGGAGGGCTGATGGTGAAGGAAGGAAGTCTTCCGCTGACGAAACAGATTCATATTTTTATTGATTTGTGTGTAAAAGGAGAACGCTCTGAACGTAATCACAACATGAACCGTTTGGTGCAGGGGATTTATTCCATTGCCATGTTTATGATTGAACACGGCATTCCCCAGGCGTATCTCTGGTATGACAAAAAAAATGGTGTAATTCAGGAATATTCTGTAGAGCAGGAAGAAGAACTGTACTGGATGTTTCAGGAATTATTTAAGAGCAGTATTACGGCAAATGAAAATGAATTATTGGAGGCATATGTCGATTGGTGCAAAGGAAAGCTTCCGGAGTCTGCCATCTATCTGACGGTGGCAGACCACGATTCACTGGATTCGGAAAATCTGGTCCGGGATCGTCTGGAAGTGATGGACTTACGAGGTGACGAACTTGAGGACCAGGAATAATAAACTGATAAATTTCATATTGGAATTCAGCCAGATTATGCTGGTTTTTCTTGGTGTATATTCGGCGTTGATGTGTTCCGCTGCCAGTCTGGAACTGAGTTATGATAATAAACTCTGCCTTATTATCATGTTTGCGGTTTCCATAATTTTTTATGGTTTGTTCACGGTTTTAGAGACTTTCCGAAAGGGAAAATTATACGGAATTATCGGAATTACCGTCTTTTTCCTTATGATTGGCATCCGGTTTAGGGGAGCATTACAGAAGGGCTTTGTAAATGTTGCCAACAGTTTTCTTAAGGAATTTATGAATTATACCGGCACCAACCTGTCTCTTTTTTCTTATGCGGACAATGAAAGCTCCGGAGTGAGGTTTTGTACCAACCTGCTGCTGATTCTGCTGGGCATTTATCTGATTGCAATTATCAGTGCCTTTTTTTATCGCAGGAGAAGATCGGTTGTATTTCTTATTGGAACCGTTCCCTTTGTTCTTCTGCCTCTTGTTGTGGGACATGTGGGAAATTATTCTAATTTTATTGTGTATCTGGTTGTTGCCATAACGATTATCGGGACGAGACATTTACGGACAGATGCCACAGATCGGAGAATGCGGCAGAAACTTGCATTGATACTTATGGTTACCTGTTTTGTGTGTGGTGTGGCATTTTATATATTTATACCGCCCCGGAAATATGATGATAATGCAGAAAAACTGACACAGGCGAAAAATAGTCTTCTTGCCTTAAGCAGGTGGGAAGGAGAAGATATTGCGACATGGTTAAAAGCATATTTCAACGGTGATGCCATTTCTTATGGAAAAATAGGAAAAAAAGGTGAAATTACGTATACGGGTGAAACAATGCTGAAGGTATCCGGAGAGGTTAATTCGGAGCATGGTCTTTATCTGAAGGGGTATGTAGGTGATGTGTATGAGAATAACCGCTGGTCTTCTCTCCAATCTGACGAGAATTATCGAAAGGATTGGAAAATACTGGATGATAGCGGAATAACACTGGAAAACTGGCATACGCAGCTTCGCAATGAACTTGGTGATCAGGAAACAAGCGGTGAGGAAGATGTTTGGAAAACGGGAACTCTCCGTGTTCGAAATATTGCCTTTGGCTATGGAAATTATTTGGTGCCGTGTCTGCCAACGGGGGTATACAAGTCGTTTGAGAATGGAAGAACCACGATAGAGAATCCCGGCATTGATTATTCAATTGAGTATTATTTGAACTATCCTTCCATTCTGCGTGCTGATGTACTGAAGGGGAATTACCGCATGGCAAATGGTGTGTTTTGGGGAGACAACGAGACGGAACGCAAAGATTTGAAAGAATTTGCAGAAAAATACTATTTGCAGGTTCCGGATACTCTGAATGAGGTTTGTACTGAATTTGGGCAATATCTTAAAGATCAGAATAATCTGTTGGAAAGATATCGGAAAGGTACAGCGGATAAGAGTGAAATAATTCAGGCAGTGAAAAATTATGTGTCTCGTGATACGACATTTTCCCTTTCTCCGGGGAAAACGCCTTCCGGAAAAGATTCCGTGGAATATTTTCTGAAAGAGAATAAAAAAGGATACTATACTTATTATGCTACGGCGTCAGCAATGCTTCTGCGAAGTGTCGGTATACCTGCCCGCTATGTGGAAGGGATGTATATAAGCAAAGAGGAATTGGATGAGTGCACGCCGGATAAAGAAATCAAAGTGCCGGATGAAAACTCGCATGCATGGATTGAGGTCTTTGATGAAAAATACGGATTTACGACAGTTGAGGTGACACCGGGCCGGGGTGAAGATGACATGCAGCCGGATAATTCAAATGTCAGTAAACCTTCGCAGGACAATTCCGTTTCGGATCCGGAGGAGCAGCCGGATATCGTGACGCCGACGCCGGAGGCAACGCAACAGCCGGAAGAGAGTATGGTTTTTGATGATATAAAACGTGATGAAAAAGATTCCCAAAGTGCAGACACACGAAAAGAAACAAAAAGTGACGAAATTTTTTCTGCTTTGTTGAAAACAGGCGTCGTTATCATTTTGTTTTTGGTTGTGATGGAAGTTCAACGGCGAATCCGAAAGTATTTGTTCAAAAAAAATATGAAAACAAGAAAGGCGAAGCGGCGGATTCGTATGGTGTATCTGCACCTTCTTCCGGTCTGGTTGAAATATGATATCACCTACCATGGACAGTCAATAAAGGAATTTGCCGGTGAGATAGCGAAAGTTATGGAAATGCCGGAAGAAGATATGACGGCTTTTGTAGAATTATTATTTCATGCCCGGTTTGGACCGGATACGATAATGGATGAACAGCTTCAGGAATTTGATCGGATTTATCAGGAAATACGAAAAAAAGCTTATAAAGATGCAAAATGTATCAGAAGATTATATTACATGTATATCATGGTATTATAAAGGAGGAAAAAATTATGCTGCAGAAAACATACGAAAAGGTGAATGCATTATTTGAAGAGGGGAATGGATACATTTCTACAAGAAAATTGCTGGATAATAGTATTACGACGATTCAGATTCGCACCATGCTGACTGAGGGAAAAATAGAAAAGATATCTCATGGCAATTATTGGAATCTGATGAGCGGAAGAAAAAAGCCAAAATATTATAAAATGCTGGAAGCGTGCATGACGAACAGGAAAGCAATAATCTGTTCTTTAAGCGCATGCTATTTCCACGGCCTGATAGATGAAGAACCGGATAAGCTGTATGTGGCAACCGCACGGACGGATCGCGGCGGTATGAAGCTGAATTTCCCCGTATCACGTCACTATTATTCTATGGAATACTTTGAAGAAGATATGCTGAATGTGAAAACGGGAGGCGGCAGTATCCGGATTTATGATATTGACCGAAGTGTATGTGACTGTATCCGGCTGGAAAAAGAAATCGGACGTGAGACTGTTGAACTTGTTGTTGAAAATTACATGAAGACGAAAAAGAAAAAGCTGCCGCACCTTCTTGAATATGCAGACAGAATGCGTTATGGAAAAATCACACGAAAATATTTTGAAAAATAATGTATGTTTTTTTCGTTTTGGGCCATACTATTTTCGGGTAAAATCGGAAATGTGGAGGGAACAGAATGAAAAGAAAGAAAAAAAGTACAGATTATCAGGAATACGATTTTGGGGATTCCGTAGAGCAGCTTAATGTGAGTTCTACGACAGATTGCACCGGCGTTATGTGGCGGACGGCTCAGGATGAAGATGAGCTGGATTCTTACCGTGATGTTTACGATTTCGAACCGCCGAGGGAAATTCCGGATGGTGTCCGGCCGAAGAAAAAAATGTAGAAAAAAGTGTTTGGTATATTATTTCCTTTTTTGCAGATAATGTTTGTATCATAAAAGACCAAAAGGAGAAAAGGATAATATGAAAGCCACGGGAATTGTACGCCGTATTGATGATCTGGGTCGTGTGGTGGTGCCGAAGGAAATTCGGAGGACACTGCATATCAGAGATGGGGAACCTTTGGAAATATTTACAAATCGCGAAGGCGGCATTATATTAAAGAAATATTCTCCTATCGGAGAATTGGGAGAGCTGGCAGAAGAATACGTAGAGGCAGTGGCACAGGTCGCCAAGTGTACCGTATGTGTGGCAGACCGTGATACGATTGTAGCGGCTGCCGGCCCCTGTCGGGAGCAGTTTTCAGGAAAGACGCTGCATGCCGATCTCATTCATTGTATGGAAGAGAGAAAAACCGTACTTGCCAAAGAGACAGATTCTTCTTTCTGCCGTATTACGGAAGATGATGAAAAAGTATATTCAGAAGCGATAGCCATTATTTTATCAGAGAGTGATGCGATAGGCGCAGTAATTCTTTTATCAAATGATGCCGGGAGAAAATTTGGGGATTTTGAGGAAAAAATGGCACTTTGTGGTGCCGGATTTTTGGGAAGACAGATGGGATGACTAAAATGCTAAGCCGGGGAAAAACCTGTGACTTAGCATTTTTAACATTTTTTCCGGCATGTACTTGCATTTGCCGGGAAGGCATGCTATGATGAGATGGTGAAACGATTTTCGGGGCGAGGTGTAATTCCTCACCGGCGGTATAGCCCGCGACCGGCATACAGTGCCGCTGATTCGGTGTGATTCCGAAGCCGACAGTATAGTCTGGATGATAGAAAACGTTTGAGAAGAGAGAAGTACATATGCCCTGAATATCCTGTGATGTTCAGGGCTTTTTTTGATGAGGGGGTACGCATGACAAAGCAACAGTATATGCAGCTGGCTTTAGAAATTGCAAAAAAGGGTATGGGACACACATCACCTAATCCGATGGTAGGATGTGTTGTTGTAAAAAACGATCAGATTATTGCAGAAGGTTATCATGAACAGCATGGCAGTTTCCATGCTGAGCGTAATGCTCTTCTTTCCTGCACAGAAGATGTTACAGATGCAGAATTGTACGTGACGCTGGAACCCTGCTGTCATCATGGAAACACACCTCCATGTACGGACATTATTATTGAACGCGGTATTCGAAAAGTTTATATCGGCTCTATGGATCCAAATCCTAAAGTTGCAGGGAGAGGAGTACAGATTCTTAGAGAGCATGGTATAGAAGTAGAGACCGGTGTGTTAGAAGAAGAGTGTTTGGCTTTAAATGACATTTTTTTTCATTATATCACGACGAATATGCCATATGTAGCAATGAAATATGCTATGACTTTGGATGGTAAGATTGCTACCTATACGGGAGATTCTAAGTGGGTGACCGGAGAAGAAGCACGACTTCATGTACATGAGTTGCGTAAGCGTTATAGCGCTATTATGGTAGGGATAGGTACCGTATTGGCAGATGATCCTATGTTAAATTGTCGAATTGAACAGGGCGTGGATCCGGTTCGTGTTGTATGTGATTCCAAACTGCGTATTCCGCTGACGAGTCAGATGGTAAAGACAGCGAAGGATATTCCGACAATTGTATGCTATGCACAAGGGGAGGAAGAAAAACTTCAGGCATTAAAAAATGCCGGTGTTGAATTGATTCAAAATGATTCCGATAATGGGAAAGTGGATTTTACAGAAATTATGCAGGAATTAGGAAAACGTCAGATTGACAGCGTAATAGTGGAAGGAGGAGGAACCTTTCACGGAACGGTATTAAAAAGTGGATTGGTAAAGAAGATATATTGCTATATAGCACCTAAACTTATAGGAGGAAAAGATGCCAAATCGCCGGTAGAAGGAGATGGATTTTCTCTGATGAGAGATGCATTGGCAGTATCAGATATAGAAATTCTTAAGTTAGGAGAAGATATATGTATTAGCGGACATGTAGAAGAAGATAACTAGTAGGAGAAGAATATGTTTACAGGAATTATAGAAGAAATCGGAACATTGCAGAAGATAGAGAAAGGAATGCAGTCAGCGGTACTTTCTATTCAATGTCATAAAGTGTTACAGGGAACCCGGATAGGCGACAGCATCGCTGTGAATGGCGTTTGTCTGACAGTAACGGATATGCGTGCAGATGGTTATACGGCGGATGTTATGGCAGAAACGCTGGAACGTAGTGCGTTAGGAAGTCTTACACGGGGAAGCAGAGTGAATTTAGAACGTGCTATGGCAGCAGATGGACGTTTTGGCGGGCATATAGTAGCAGGGCATGTAGATGGTGTGGGAACGATTTGTCATATTCGTACTGATGAAACGGCGGTTTGGTATGAAATAGAGACAACAACAGAAGTAATGCGTTATGTTGTGGAGAAAGGTTCTATTACAATAGATGGTATTAGTCTTACGGTAGCGCGGGTAAGTGAAAAAACATTTCAGGTATCGATTATTCCTCATACGAGAGAGAATACCATATTAAAAGATAAGGATGTAGGGGATGTCGTAAATTTGGAAACAGACATCATTGGAAAATATGTAGAGAAACTATGTAAAACGGAAAATTTGGAAAAAAAAGAGGATAAAATAACGCTGGATTTTTTGGCAGAGAATGGCTTTTATTAAAGAGACAGGAGGAATTGGATAATGGCAGAAATTGCAACGATAGAGGAAGCATTACAGGACTTACGGGAAGGAAAACTGATATTGGTGATTGATGACCCGGAGCGTGAAAATGAAGGAGATTTAATCTGTGCAGCGCAATTTGCAACAACAGAGAATGTAAATAAAATGGCATCATTGGCAAAAGGATTGATATGTATGCCGATGAGTGCAGATATGACTAAAAAACTGGGATTGGACCAGATGGTTGCTGTCAATACGGATAATCATGCGACTGCTTTTACGGTATCCATTGACCATGTTGATACGACTACGGGAATTTCAGCAGTAGAGCGTTCGTTAACAGCAATGAAATCAGTAGAAGAGGGTGCTAAAGCGGAAGATTTTCGAAGACCGGGACATATGTTTCCATTAGAGGCAAGAGAAGGTGGTGTTCTTAAACGGGCAGGACACACGGAAGCTACGGTAGATTTGATGAAAATGGCAGGATTAAAAGAATGTGGTCTTTGTTGTGAAATTATGAGAGAAGACGGCACAATGATGAGGACAAAGGAACTGCTGGCTTTTGCAGAAGAACATGATTTCAAAGTGATTACAATAGAAGATTTGATTAAGAAAAGACTGGAAAAAGAAAGTCTTGTAAAGAAGGTGGCAGAAGCAAAATTGCCAACGAAATACGGGAAATTTACGATTTGTGGTTATGAAAATATTACAAATGGAGAACATCATGTGGCACTAACGATGGGAGATGTGTCAGATGGTGAGCCGGTTCTTTGCCGTGTGCATTCAGAGTGCCTTACGGGAGATGTGTTTGGGTCGAATCGATGCGATTGTGGCGAACAGTTGGATAGTGCCATGAAAATGATTGCGAAAGAAGGACGGGGCGTACTTCTCTATCTTCGTCAGGAAGGACGTGGAATTGGTCTTCTTAACAAATTAAAAGCGTATGAATTGCAGGAAGAAGGTTATGACACGGTGGAGGCAAATGTAAAACTGGGATTTGCTCCGGATTTGCGTGAATATGGAATAGGAGCGCAGATTTTGTATGATATTGGAGCAAAAAAATTACGTTTGATGACAAATAATCCAACAAAACTTGCCGGTCTTGCCGGTTATGGCATTACGATTGAAGAACGGGTACCAATTGAAATTGAACCCAAAGAAGAAGATTATAAATACCTTGTCACGAAGCAGCAAAAAATGCAACATATGACACACTATGATGTGAAGTGAGGCAGACTGTTTCAATATAAATTATTATCACATAACGAAAAATGGAGGAAAGAGAAATGAATGTATTAGAAGGAAATGTAATGGGAAATGGAATGAAAATCGGTATTGTGGCGGCGCGATTTAACGAATTTATTGTAAGTAAGTTAATTGGTGGAGCGGAGGATGCTTTGGTTCGCCATGGTGTTGACACAGAGAATATTGACCTTGCCTGGGTGCCGGGAGCGTTTGAGATTCCGGTAGTGGCACAGAAGATGGCACAAAGTGGAAAATATGATGCCGTTCTTTGTCTGGGTGCTGTTATTAAAGGTTCTACCTCTCATTATGATTATGTATGTGCAGAAGTGAGTAAAGGTGTTGCCATGGTTAGTATGAATACCGGTGTTCCTACTTTATTTGGTGTATTAACAACAGATAATATAGAACAGGCAATTGAACGTGCCGGAACGAAAGCAGGAAATAAAGGTTATGATGTTGCATGTTCGGCAATTGAAATGGTAGATTTAATGAAAAACCTGTAATGAAAAACCTTGACAAATCCTTC
>CAZGDT010000017.1:0-14403 GCA_964524245.1 uncultured Eubacterium sp.
GATTCTCGCTATTGTCTTTACGGCAATTTTCCTCAACAGAAAATCTACCAATAAAATGCAGGCAACAATAAACACCATAATAAACAGAACGGACAATGTCTTTTTTAATCCTACACTTATTCCCAGACCGCCGGCCGAGGCATCCGCAATCCGCACCCCCTGATATATGGTATAAATGCCAATCACTCCCAGGATAACCCCCACTACAATTCCAATTTTGATAAATTGGGCATGCAGATACTTCTCAATCGTTTGTTCCTTCTCCTTCATATTCGATTTCCTCCTCCATATGTAATAACAAAACTATTTATATTTTATCACATTTGCAACGGATAAACAATAATAAAATACCCCTCACGGTATACACAAAAAGCATACACCGCGAGGGGTAAAAAGAAAGGAAATTAATACAGTTAATCCAAATGGACCTGGCGGGAGTCGAACCCGCGTCCAAACCGAGATCCCACGTTCTTCTACTATCATAGTCTGTTCTTTAACATTCCCTCCTCCGGACGGGAGCAGACACTCTTCCGGAATCAGTAGCTTCATAAATCTCTTACAGGCTCAAAGCTTCGTCTGCAAGGTTCCCTACAAAAGGATGATACTGCAATTCATGCTGTAGGACACACAAACACAGCAGCCACCATAATTAGGCAGCGTAAGCTAATTTACTATTATCAGCGTTTAAATTTTAATCTGTGTTTTAACGTGGTCACAGTCCACGGATAGCTTCACCGTCTTCAGTCGGCCTGTCGAAACCAGTACAAGCCCGTACTGTGACTGTAATATATCAAAATGTGCTATAAATGTCAAGTGCAATTTCCATATCAGCCCCACGTCAGACTCTTATATTCGCTTACTTTATCACGCACCAAAAGATCCCTGACCGCCTGTTTTGCCGTTTTATTTTCAAACAATACCGCATTAATCTGCTCCACAATCGGCATCGTCACATGTTTTTTATTGGCAAGCGCCATGGCTGCCTTCGCACAATTCACACCTTCAATAACCTGTTTGATTTCTTCTTTGGCCTCCGCCAGTGTTTTGCCCTGCCCTAAAAGATAACCGCAATTATGATTTCGGCTGTGCGTACTTGTGCAGGTAACAATCAAATCACCGATTCCTGACAATCCGCAAAATGTCTCCATTTTGCCTCCCAGTTCGATACCAAGTCTGGAAATTTCAGCTATACCGCGCGTCATCAATGCCGCCTTTGTATTGTCACCAAGCCCCATACCGTCCAAAATTCCTGCCGCAAGAGCAATTACGTTTTTCAGGGAACCTCCCAATTCAATGCCCGCTCTGTCCGGACTGGTATAAACGCGGAAACAGTCACTCATAAACACATCCTGTACAAACATGGCCGTCTTCTCCGTCTTTGCCCCGACAACGACTGTAGTCGGAACTCCTTTCGAAACTTCTTCTGCATGACTCGGTCCTGATAAGACAGCTACATCAGCCGTCGGAAGTTCATCTTCCAAAATTTCACAAAGTGTCAGCAGTGTTTTTTCTTCAATACCTTTTGCCACATTTACAATAATCTGATCTTTTTCTATATACGGCTTTGCCAGCTGTGCCGTAGAACGAACAAAGGGAGAAGCAACGGCAAAAACTATAATGTCCTGCCCCGTACAGGCTTTACCCAAATCTTCTTCAATTGTAATCGAATCCGGCAGTTTTGCGCCGGGCAGACGTTCCAAATGCTCTCTGTGTTCTTTCAGCATATCGGTCTCTTCTTTGATTTTTGACCACATGGTCACCTGATGACCGTTATTGGCACACAAAATTGCCAGTGCCGTTCCCCAGCTTCCTGCCCCCAAAAAACTTACTCGTTTCATTTATTCCGTCTCCTTTTCTCTTTTTTCACCTAATTTTCGTTCCGTATGATTGAATAACCGCTTTATGTTTCCGGCATGTTTTACATAGGCAAGCAGTGTAAATATCAATGCCAATAACAACAATCCTGCAAACATAGGATTCCCAATATGTCGGTACTGAAGAATGACATAAACGGGAAAGTACCAAACCACAAGCAGGGAACCCAGCGACACATATCTGGTGACTGCCACAACAATAATAAACAGTGCCAAACCAATCCCTATCATAATCCATCCTGTCTCAGAATTGGAAGAAGATGCTACAATAACCGCTGCCGATACGGCAATCCCCTTACCGCCTTTAAAGTGCAGATAAAATGGAAAGTTATGTCCTATTACGACACCAAGCCCGACAACCATCGTCATCAGATAGGTCATTGCCGGATCATACCCCATGTTCGGGCAAAATACAAAACGAACGATCAGGGTCGGGATGAACGCTTTAAATAAATCTCCCGCAAATGTTATGGCACCCCCTTTGGCTCCCATTGTCCGAAGCGCATTGGTTGTCCCAATATTTCCGCTTCCTTCCGTCTGGATATTATGACCGCTCATTTTACCAACAACATAGCCGGTGGAAAAGCTGCCAAATCCATATCCAATCAGAAGAAAAAGAACGGCATATACAATTTCTGTCATCATAAAAACTACTCCTTTTCCTTTCGTTCCCTAATATAAATGCGAATTGGTGTTCCGGTGAATCCAAAGGCTTCCCGGATTCGATTTTCTATATATCTCTGATATGAAAAATGCATTAATTCTTTTTTGTTAACGAAAAGCACAAATGTCGGCGGTTTCGTACTCACCTGCGTCATGTAGTACAATTTCAGACGTTTCCCTTTATCAGACGGCGGCTGCTGCAGTGCAACTGCTTCCATCAGAATCTCGTTCAAAACTCCCGTCTGAATACGCATGGCATGATTCTGAATTACGATTTCGAGTAAATCAAATACCTTTTTCGTACGCTGTCCCGTTAATGCAGAAATAAATATGATTTCTGCATAAGGAACAAAAGATAAGATCTCGCGGATTTTCTTTGTGTAATCCTTAACGGTGGAGTTATTCTTTTCAATCGCATCCCATTTGTTGACGGCAATAATAAGTCCGCGCCCTCTGTCATGTGCGATACCCGCTATTTTGGCATCCTGTTCCGTTACACCTTCCGTTGCGTCAATCATAAGTACCACGACGTCCGAACGTTCAATGGCTGCCACCGTACGGATAATACTGTAACGTTCAATGTTCTCTTTGATTTTACTTTTTCGTCGAAGTCCTGCCGTGTCAATGAATACATAATCCGTATCTCCGTAACGTATTTCCGTATCAATGGCGTCCCTGGTCGTTCCTGCCACATCGGAAACAATCACCCTGTTTTCTCCCAGAAGATTATTAATCAGAGAAGATTTTCCGGCATTTGGCTTTCCTACAATGGCAACTTTCGGACGCTCATCCTCTTCTTCCTCCAGTTTATCCATATCAATCTGTTCAAGAACGGCATCCAGCATATCGCCAATTCCAAGCTTTGACGCTGCTGAAACCGGATGCGGGTCGCCGATTCCTAAATTGTAAAATTCATAAACATCCGGCATATATTTTTCAAAATTATCCACTTTATTAACAACCAATACGACCGGTTTTCCGGAGCGTCGCAACATATCAGCCACTTTGAAATCCGCATCGACAAGCCCCTGTCTTACGTCAGTCAGAAACAGAATGACATCTGCCGTTTCTATGGCAATGTTGGCCTGTTCCCGCATATGTTTCAACATCCTGTCTTTCGTATCCATCTCAATACCACCGGTATCAATCATGGAAAAAGAATGATTCAACCAGGTAACATCTGCATAGATACGGTCTCTTGTAACACCGGGATGATCTTCAACAATAGAAATTTTCTCACCTGCCAGTGTATTAAATAGTGTCGATTTTCCTACATTGGGCCGTCCTACAATGGCCAGTATCGGTTTTCCCATTCTCTTCCTCCATTTCTGCCAATCTCTCTCATTATATTGCTTTTACCCATAAAAAGCAAGCAAACAATATTTAAACATAATAAAAAGCATTTTTTATCAATTTGATTTTTTCCCCAATAATCAAAACAACATCATATCGAACCGGAATGTCTGTCGGATAATATTTCTGTTTCATATAAAAACGGCTTGTCAAACAGATTCTTTTTTTCTTTTTTTCGGAAATCAAACCATCCGGGGCACCATACTGACTGCTCGAACGATACTTCACTTCAATAAAGCATAAGTAGTTTCCGTCTTTTGCCACAATATCTACTTCTCCAAAGCGGCAGGGATAATTGTGGTCAAGAATTTCATACCCGCATTTTTGAAGATAACATGCCGCCAATTCTTCTTTTTGTTTTCCCATTTCCCTCCGGTTCATTCATTCTCCCCCGATTTATCCGTTTATTTTCCCCTGAATATGTTCCATATTATCTACAAAAACAAGCACTTCTGCCACAATGGAATATAACTCCGGCGGAATATACTCACCAATGTCCAAAACAGAAAGAGAACGCGCCAATCCGGCATCTTCATGAACAGGCACATCTGCTTCTTTTGCAACATCAATTATTTTTTCAGCCAATCGCCCCTGTCCACTGGCAACTACTTTAGGCGCCCGGTCTCCCGGTTCATATTCCAGTGCAACAGCTGTTTTCTTTTCCTGTTTTTTATTCATAAACACAATCTCCTTTTCTGTCAGTTTATCCAATTGTGTATAAATGTTGTTCTATGAATCGGACATGGTCCGTATTGTTTTAAAGCTGTCCGATGTTCTTCCGAACCATATCCTTTATTTTTTTCAAAACCGTATTCCGGATATAACTCTGCATACTCCGTCATGATTCTGTCTCTGGTAACCTTAGCCATAATACTGGCAGCGGCAATGGAAAGACTTCTTCCATCTCCTTTTACAATTCCCACCTGCCGAATCGGTATCTGTGGTATCGTTACGGCATCATTAAGAAGCAGGTCAGGAACAACATCCAAATCTTCCACGGCATGTCTCATTGCTTCGTAAGTCGCCTGCAAAATATTAATCTCGTCAATCCTTCCCGGAGAGCTCATGCCGATGCCAAAACTGACGGCTTTATCTTTTATTTCTTCGTAGAGTTCTTCCCTCTTCTTCGGACTGACTTTTTTGGAGTCATTCAGTCCTTCTATCACCAGGCCTTCCGGCAGCACAACCGCTCCTGCTACAACCGGTCCCGCAAATGGCCCGCGCCCTGCTTCGTCAATTCCGCATATGCAATGAAACGTATCTCCATACTTTCTTTCAAACTCCAGCATCTTATACAGACGCTTCTGCTCTTTTTCATGTGCTAAAAGCTTTTTTTCGTATTGTTGAATCAGCTTTTGCACACCTGCCCGTTCATCATCTCTAAACTGCGAAAAAAGAGCATTCCATTGCTCTTTTCCCGCATGTTGAAATAGAGATTTGATATCCTTTATACTTTGCATTCGCCCCTCCAAAATTCTATTCCAAATTAAATAATGTTCTTTCACCAATGTTAATTTCCGTAATAGACGGTTGACCATATTTTATTTTTTTCTTTTTCTGACTATAAATACGGCCTACTGTTTCCACCTCAATAATATTATATCCCGCCGCCCACTGTTTCAATGAATACGGTATATATGCAACAAGCGAATCAGCAGACGGTATCACATATCCGGAATAAGAACCATAGGTATCTTTTTGGCATTCTTCTGCATAATCACCTGCTTTATACAATCGAAGCACACTGCTCTCCGGTGCCGCTTCTCCCTCGCTGTTCTTCAGGATAATTTTACTGACAAGGCCATTCTCGCCGTTATTATTCGTATGAATCTGAACCTTGATATATGATTTTTTATCTCCATAGGAATGTTCTGACGCATAATCCAAAAGAACAGCCGTATCCGTTACTTTCACATATTCTTTCTTCTGTTTTTTTACTTTTACGACCTGATTATGAATCGTTTCAGGACGGTTATTCATAATCAGATATGCCGTGTTCATCGCTGTATTCGTAACATATGCTGATTCCGTATTTCCAAGCAGGGTTGAATATCCGCTGTTATTTCCATTATGCGGCACCGTAACATTTCCCACGGAACCGTCACTGCCGTCCACTTTCGTTGCTTCACTTCCGCTCGAAAACAGATTATCTTTGGAATCCACTGCAAAGTATGACCGCATATAACCATAGTTTACAAAAAGATCTTCATCAATGGAACACTGATCGCTTGTGTACCATCGTTCTTCCAGTGCCTCCGGGAAAAATGTCAAAGTATTCCACAAATAATAACATTTTTCTTTTTCCTTTATGTCATCGGATTCTATCACTTTCGGTCTCTGATAATAACCGGTATATTCTGCCGGCGAATCTGAATCATTCCTGGCACCTTTCGATAATGCAACTTTCTGCAACTTGCCGGGAAGAAGAATGTCGTCATAAAAAGTACGTAAGTAATCTTCATCTTCTTCTTTTTTTGCCGTCAGATCAAACTGCGTCGCTATCGTATAAAGTTTTGCAAAATTGTTAAGAGTAGCCTTACGGGAAATGTTCGGCCATTTCTCACTCTGATACATTGGTATCGTCGTCGTTCCTTCCGCAGCAATTTTACCGAGAACATTTGTCATGACAAGCGGAAGATTTTTGTTATTGCAAAGCCGGTAAATCAGCTTATAACAAAGTTCCCATTCCAAATCATGATCTAAAAAAGAAGCATTTTCCGTCACTTCATAATCTTTCTGTCCCAACACAAATTCATAATAAATCTGATATACATTTTTCATGTTGTAAGTGTCAGCATCGTATCCGCCCAGATAAAACATATCAGCGCGCTCAATCATGTCAACCGTATCATCCGTATCCTTCTTCGCCATGGCATTTAATTCTTCCGGTGTCATACAGATAACCTGCATATGGAAATCATCATATTCTTCCTGCGTCTTAAAACGAAAAAGCTGCCGTTTCAAAATATTATGATTGGCAATACCATAATAGTCAAATGTATAGATTTCTTCTCTCTCTTCCGGTTCCTCCTGATACCGGCACTTCATTCCCCTGTTATCTGCCAGTTTCAAAACAAGTCCGGTTACATCTGACGCTTTTTTCCCATTCAGACTGTGGTCGTATTGATACAGGTCGGCAACTTGTGACCATCCGATACCGGTTTCATTATTAAAGAAATACTGTTCATAAACCGCTCCCTGATATCCGTCATACATCTGTTTCGATTTTTCCGGAAGTTCTTCTTCCTTTTCCACATAGATCCAGCGGTCGGCATCCGTTCCCGTTTTCGAGAAAATCCAATTGGTGCAATCTGATTCAGAAGCAAAACCGAAATCTCCCTGTCCCGGTTCTACCGCCAAAAAATAACCGCTTCCGCTATAGATGTTTTCTACTGCCTCTTTCGTGACTTTACTCTCATAGGAAACGTCCCAGTTATAATTATCTTCTTTTGCGGGCTTGCGTATATCTTTTCCTGCATTATCCTCAGAAAAAACCTCCGGATATTTCTTGGATAATGCGGAAACATCATATATTTCACGGCTGTACTTCTTTGTTTTCCCGGTATTAAACTGCGTCTTAAACGCTTCTTCCGAAACCCCCGCTTCTTTCAAGTCATCTGAAGTAATTTTTAATGAGTATAATTTTTGAATGTCCGTAAAATGAATATTCTCTTTTTTTTCTTCATCTCCTATAGCATACACCTCATATTCCCAATTACAAAACCACTGTCCGATGCTTCGTAAATCGTTATTGCTCATATAAGAAGCACTTCCCGGAACAAATGATTTGCTTTTTTTCTTCGCAACATCGATTCCTATCTTCATAACATCAAATGGCTCGGAACTTTCATCCTCCATGCCTAGATAAACCATCTGCTGCTGTGCTTTATCTGCTACGATCTCCAAAACTACAAATGGATTGGACTCTGTTCCTTTTTTCCCTTCACAGGTTGGAACATCTTTGGTCACCGGTTTGGCTCCCGTTCCCATTTCTCCTTTCCAGTTGCTTCCCGGACTGGTCACTACAACGGAAGACATAGACTCTGCCTCTCCCTGCACATAAGGTTCTTCCGGAACAAATTTCCCAAAAACATCTGTCTTCCAGCAAATTACCCCTGCAAAAAGGAGAACTGCCACAACGGACGAAATTATCCACTTTTTCACATTTTTTCTTCTCATTGTCTGCGCCTCCTTTATTGATTTCTCATCATAATATCTTTATTACACTCAAACTCTTCTATATCATCATCCGTAAGCTTCATGCTGACATGAAGATATTTTTTCCCACTCTTTTCATTCTTTTTTTCTTCACATTCAAAATGAGTAATGTGGTCCGACAGCAGGTGTTTCTTATCTGCCGTCAACACATCCGGTTCTGACTCTGCTTTCAGAAAATATATCCCGTTATCCTTTTTCCAATAATATGCATATTCCGTACTTTCCGTCTGATTGTCATCACCTGTTTTTTCTCTGATTATAGAAAGTATCTCCGAATCCTCGTCCCAGGTCACACGACTGCCTTCCATCACATAAGCGGACATATGGTTTATTGCGTCTTTGGCCTGATTTTGTAAATCAACACAGGCCTGCGTCAGCCGCATATTACGCGTTCCAAATCCTAACAGACCGACAACTCCGAGAAGAACAATGGAAGAAATTGCAATTGCAATCATTAATTCCATCAGGGAGTAACCCTCTCTCATTTTCTGCTTCACCATACCACCACCAATCTGATTATTATTCTTAATTGCTTTCTACATAATGTTTTCCGGTATCTTTAATCAGATAAACCGTAAAGGACGTCCCACCATCGTCCGAAACTTTTATTTCTTCCGGGCCTTCCAAAAAAGCACCGTCTTTTTTTTGAATTGCAATCGTGGACACACTGCCATCCGACATAACGGCTCCATCACAGGATAGTATAACTTCTGAATCCCCTATCGGTTCGCCTTTTCCTGACGGTGTATAACTCTCTTCTTCTGTGTAATCCACGTAAATCTCCCCGGAATGTCGGTAAAGCTGCAGATAAATCTGCTTATTACTTCCCATGCTTCGAGACTTCAATGTCGTCAGCCTGCTGTCAATATCATAAGCGGTTCCCTTCGTATCGGCAGACCGTATCATGTAATAAGAAATCGTAACTCCACCGGTCAAAACCGCCATAATGGCAATAACTATCATCATTTCAATCAATGAAAAACCATCTCTGTGCCTGTTTTTTAACGACAAACCATCTGCCTCCTTTCACCGCTTTTCTTTCTTAATATGAATTCTTCTGCCAGTTGCGATATGAAATACATTCTGACAAATCCGTAGGATTCTGTTTATTGCTTCCATTTAAACCATAGAAAATCTCTTTTAGCTCATTATCTTCTTTTGCAAAATCCAACAGTTTCCCGACAAGAACCATATCCGATTTTAGATTCAGATTATTGCGCGTTGTGGTCACTTTCCCTTTTGCCAGAATAAGCCCGCAAAAGTCATTCCGCACTTCCACATCACCACCGGCAATAATAATTCCCCTTTTTATGGAACCATCCACTACGTAATCATCTTTTGTTGCATAAATCTTCGCCCCGGTCTTCTCGTCTGTCTTGTTGAGAACAGTATTCAATTTGCTAAAATCAATAATCCTGTCAGCAACCAAAGCTTCCGCATTTTCCGGGAGTCTCATACTTCCCGTACTTCCGGACGCCAGCAGCGTCAACTGATATCCGACATAATCCTGTCCCTGTTTTTTGCCATCTGCCAGCAGCTCACTTTTGGGATTTCCGGCATCATCAAAATAATTATCTGTCTGTATGCCGGTTCCTCCTGATGCATAATAGTTGTGGATAACATTTCCGGCAATAAGAAACAATTCTGATGAAAATTTCATATTCGTATCATCTGTCGTGGAAACATAAGCCTTCGCTCTGTCAGTCAGCTGCTTTTTATGAGAAATCTGTTCTCCGTCATCTTCCTCTGAACCCTGATAATAATTCCGAAAATACTCATTGGCATTTTTTTCATCCTTAAATTTCAAATAATAAAATACATAACCGCCGGAATTACTGTAATTCGCCGTATAAGGTTCGTTTTGATCCAAATATTTCCCAATCTCAGAATTTAAAAGTCCCTGTCTGTCAATCGTAACAGTTTCTTCGCGCATTACGGGATTATGACTGTCTGTTGCATCACGTCCGCCTTCGCATATGATATACTCATCCGGCAGAAGGTAAGCAAGCTGATTACTTTTCACGGCAATGGATTCTCCCATCATAATATCAGAAATTTTTGCATTGCCTGTTTCATCATTTCGGGATACAAAAGTTCTTCCGGCAAGAATTAATTTATCCAGATTATCAGCCTTCAACGTCGTGTTTAATCCATTTATCAGAATTGCACTGCTATAATCCGATCGTGCCATCAGTGTTGTTTCCGTATTTTCCTCATTGTAGCTGTATCCATAATATTTTCCGGACAATGTCACAACGGAATTGTTCGCTCCTATATCCAAATCATTGGCGACATAAGCATTTGCATTAAGATTCAGCGTGGTTTTCAGGGAAGAAGCCGTATCTGCTCCCTGTGATTTCAACCGGATATTCTGGACCCAGAGATTACCTGCACCTTTTTCTCCCTGCAGGTCAACATTTGCCCCTCCCAAAATATCCAGACTGCCCCGGCTGATTATGGTCGGACTATAAAATTTTGCTGCATTCTGACTTTGAATTTCTATCCCCGCTTCGCGATTTCCCGTATAAATCTTTCCGAAAAATGTTGCTCCCGTGACATTATCATTATTTGTAACTTTAAGTGCATCATCTGAAATAACAATATAATCTTTTACTTCTTCCAAGGTCGAATCTCCCTCAAACCGATAATCCGGTACATTCATGACTATATCCGTCCGAATGGAAGAGCGGTAATCTGCCTCATCCGTATAGTCAATCAGAAGATTTTTTACGGTAAGCGAATACCCCCCGTCGGAATCATAATTAATGACATATCCGGGATTGGTCCCTGCAATCGTAGTCACGGCTTCCGGAACCCGACTTAGTTTTTTTAATGATTCAATATCGCAGTTTTGTACCGTTCCAATCTTCGATTCGTCCCAAACATAAGAATATCCGGTCAGTTTTTCCACAAGAAGGCATAAGTATTTTTTTGAAAAAGTTTCTTTCATGCTGTTTTTGGTTTTTGTATAATTTTCCACAACATCCTTATAAGCAGCTTCCCCCGAATCACCGGCATATTCTAAAAGACCGGTTTTAACTTCCTCAAGAATTCCTTCCGTCTGATAAAAATTATCGGATGTATTGTGATCCACATTTACTGCGATCATATAGTTGCTTGCCACTGTCAGAAGAATCGTTCCGACAGCCGCAAGAAAAAGGACTCCGATAATAACCGTAATCAATGTAGAGCCTTCTCTGTCGGTATGCAATATGTATTTTCTAATTTTTTGAACCATACTCATGCTCCCTTCGATGACCGGATTCGGACAATCCGATTCTCTTCTGTATAATCCGTCTCCTCTGCATCATATACATCCACGGTAACCGTGGCAATACGCTTTTTGTTTGCATGTTCAACAATGTCATTGCGTAAAGAGGAAACCGCCGGTGCCGAAGCTCCGTTTGTCACATAAGCAAATTGCATATAATTTCCGCTTCCGCTGACATTCAGCTGATAACCGGCCGGTGGTGCCGCGTTGTTCTTCTGACAGATGAAATACAAAGTGATTTCTTTTGCTTCTTCCATTGTCAGACCGTCGGAATTGACGGTTACCGGCTCCTGTAACACCGTTTCGTTCAATAAATCATAAAGCAGATATATATTTTTCAGTTCTTCTGCTTCTGCTTTTTCTTCTTTCACGACAGCGACAAAATCCTCTCCATTATAGTGATAACGGTAGGACGCTGTAACACGGTACAATTCCGGCTGCTCCGTGTCTTTTTTTATGTCGAGAATAATGTCTCTTTTTATGCCGGATTCAATCGTATTTTTAGATACACCTGTGTTTTTATAATAAAAATGACTTACCGCCGCAGCAAGCTGATCCGTCTCTGCCAAAACGATATTGTGCAGAGAATACAGCTCCTTTAATTCCGGCTGACTATAATTATTATATTGGGAAACCGTTTCATCTCCGTCGGTATTTGTCGTCGAATATTCATAATCTAATGTTACTCTCGCCTGATAATCCGAACCATCAACTGTCACATCTTTTCTCATGGTGCTTTTCTTTTCTTCCTGGTTTATCATTTTCCAGGCACTTCCCGTCACGGTAACCAAATGCGTTTCAACATCATCTAATGTACGGCATGCTCCGATTTCTTCCAACACCGACTGTCCTGCCATATCGGCTTTCTGTCTGTCTTTGCCATGCGATGAATAAAAATTCGCACTTGAAAAGAAGGAAAGTAAAGCCATGGCAACAACACCCAAGACAGCAATCGCAATCAATACTTCAATTAACGAAAACCCCTGAGATTGTCTTCTCATTTCCTCACTTCCCCTCAATCGTTTTTTAATCACTTAAAGGTTCCAAACACATCCTCATTTCCCAGTATAATACCGGATATATCCGGTTCTTCATACGTTCTTCCATTCCCATTCAGGCTGTAAAAGTTTAATGCAAGCGTTCCCGTCAGTTTACCGGTACTTTTGTCAAATGTAAGATTAATTGCCGATACGGACATGGGCTCAGAATTACCGGAAACCCAGTCAAACGCTTTCAGAATCTGCTTTCTGGAACCGGTAAGTTCCACCTCATAAGATGTTATTTTTCCTACCATTTTAAGAACGGAAACTCTTTTCTCCGGATTTTTTTCAACTTCTGAAAGCTCTGTATTTTCGGACTCTGTCGTCGCCTCGGAACTTCCATCTTCGGAAAGCTGCATAAATTTTCCGTCCCTTATAAATGTCTGCTCTGCCGTAGGACGTATGGCACGGAGACGCACTCCGCTGGCAACAGACAACTCATAAATGTTACTGATTGCCTTCTGCTGTGTCATTTTACAAGGATACTTCTGTGTATTTTTCAATGTCTCTTTCTGTACTTTTTCCGTTGTTTCTTTCATTTCATTCACACGAATCTGCAATTCACTCAGGTATGCCACCTCATTTTGCTTGGTATTCGTATCTCTTTTTAATTCATTTGCCTTGTCCGTATTTTTTTGAAAGATAAAAAACAACGTGCCAAGAAGAATGAAAAATCCACCCAAAATCAATATCAGCCGTTTCTGTCCGGTTGTCAATCCTTTACGCATAATATCACCCGCTCTCTCTATTCCGTTTGTGTTCCGGTAATCTCAGCCGCCTTCTCTATGGCATTTTCGAGGACCGCATACTCAAAAGTAATCGTATAGGAATATTGTTTTTGCTTTGTTAATGCCTCATTCGTCTCCGTAATGGAATCAATTTTGACATTCTTAATTCCTTTAATCTTATTCAACTGAATCTGCAGTGCGGAAAGCGAAAGTAATTTATCCGTACTGACAGCATTGACCGTCACATTTAATTCATCACTGGAAAATCCCTGAATCTTAAATGTCTTTGGACATTGTGCCTCTATTCTTTTCAGCAGATTATGGAATCCGTTATTATTGGTATCCGTATAAAAATCAATAAGATCAATCATCTTACGGTCGGTCTCTTTTTCCAAGAGAGAAGTATACTCACTCTCAATTGCATTCATGGCGTTACATCGACTGGTCCAACGCTCATTTTCATCTTTCGCCTGCATCAGCTGAAGGATGGAAAATCCTGCGAGCAGAAAACTCACAAGAACACACCCCGCCAATATCAGAACGGCTCCCGTAAGAGACCCTTTCTTCTCCTCGCGTCTGGTAATCTCTTTCGAAACAAAATTTACCGGTTCAAACACGGCGCCAAAACAGTTAATATACTGCAGAATGTAAGCATTAATATTTACCCTGCGGTTAAAACGTACACCGGACAGCTCATCCGGCGTATGCGTCGGAATTCCTAATTCATTCGAAAGAAGTTCATGAATTCCTGCCACTGCACATCCCTGTCCCATACAAATCACTTCTTCGATCGGATGTTCCCTGTATTTGGAATTATAATACTCGATTACACGTCCGATATTGCCAATCAGAAAAGAGGCATTATCCGTCACCTCAATCCGTTTTTCAAGCGAGCTGTTGTTCTCCGGATTTGACATGTTCAAATTATGCAAAATGACACGGTTTCTCTTCAAAAGTGTGTAAGCTTCTTCTTCCGTCTGCACCTGGAATGCCGGTTCCTGAAGTAAAACTTCCGTAAAAACGTTAATTCCATAAGGTACAACACGCTGCAGAAGAAGTTTATCATCACTAATAATATTTACGAGTGTTGCCGACTGATTAATCTGAACTGACATTGACACGCCTCTGGTGCTCTTCACCTGACGGCGCATCACCTGAAATACCGCATTTCCATCTGCTTCAATTGAAACAATGTGAAGCCCTGCAGCATCTGCCAGTGTATATTAATCTTGTGTTAGTAACTGTATGCAACAAAA
>CAZGDT010000018.1:0-14384 GCA_964524245.1 uncultured Eubacterium sp.
AAATGGGCATCCATCTGTCCTTCGTGCCGGAAGACCGACTGGGCATGGGTCTGGTTGGCTCCATGGGCATGACCGACAACATGATGCTCAAATCCTACGAAGACGGCAAGTCCTTCTTCACGGAACGCAAAGCCCCCAAGGCGCTGGCAGAAGAGATCAAGGAAGACTTAGAAGTAGTGACCCCCGGCGTGAATACCCCCGTAAGACGACTGTCCGGTGGAAACGTGCAGAAGGTACTAGTCGGTCGTGAGATCGCCGCCGCCCCTGCTGTGCTGATGACCGCCTATGCGGTACGAGGGCTGGACATCAACACCTCTTACGCCATCTACCACCTGCTGAACGAACAGAAGCAGAAGGGCGTGGCTGTCCTGTACGTAGGCGAGGATCTGGACGTGCTGGTAGAGCTGTGTGACCGGATCTTAGTGCTGTGTGGCGGTAAGGTGTCCGGCATCGTAGACGGCAAGACCGCCACCAAGGAAAGCGTGGGTCTGCTGATGACCAAGTTGGGTAGCAACGGGTACGTTGCTACACAGGAAGGAGAGAAGACAGAATGACTGTAGGACAACCGAAAAATACAGCGAATGCGACCCATTCCAAGGAACCCTTCGTCCGCATGGTGAAGCGAGACGAGGTTTCCATGAAAAAGAAGATCGCCATTCGTGCCATTGCCATTTTAGCAGCTCTGGTGGTAGACGGGATCTTTATCTTCCTGGTGACCGGGCTGAACCCCTTTGGCGTGTACGGCGTTATGTTCACCGCTTCCTTTGGCAGCTTTATGAAATTCAAGTGGGTGCTCCGTGACGTGGCAACTTTGCTGATCGTGGGTATCGCGCTGGCTCCGGCTTTCAAGATGCGTTTCTGGAACATCGGTGCCGAGGGACAAATACTCATGGGTGGGCTTATGTCCGCTCTCTGTATGATCTATCTCGGTGACGTTCTCCCCAATTGGCTCCTGCTACTGGTGATGCTGGTGACCAGCGTACTGTGTGGTGCCCTGTGGGCGTTTATTCCGGCGGTCTTCAAAGCCATCTGGAACACCAACGAGACTTTGTTCACCCTGATGATGAACTACGTGGCCACCAGCATCGTGGCTTGCTGTACCAACTTCTTCCGTGGGGACAATGCGAAAATGGCACTGATCAACATGGGGTCCAAGAAAGGTTGGTTCCCGAATCTGCTTGGTCAGCGATACACCATCAATATTCTGGTGGTCTTTGCCCTGGTGATCCTCATGTACATCTACCTGAAGTACACCAAGCACGGCTATGAAATTTCCGTAGTGGGCGAAAGCGAAAACACCGCTCGGTACGCCGGTATTGACGTAAAGAAGGTCATGATCCGCACCATTTCCATTTCCGGTGCCATTTGCGGTCTGGCAGGGTATTTGATCTTAGCCGGGAAAGACATGAGCCTGAGCACCAATACCGCAGACGGCAACGGCTTCACCGCCATTATCGTGGCATGGCTGGCCAAGTTCAACACCTTCTACATGGCGCTGATCTCGCTGCTACTCATCTTCTTAGACAAAGGGGCATCCGACATTGCGTCCACCTTCCAGATCAACGACTATCTGTCCGACATTGTAACGGGTGTGATCCTGTTCTTCATTCTGGGCAGCGAATTCTTCATCAATTATAAGCTCATCTTCCGGAGTAAGAAAGGAGGGGACACCGATGCTGAATAATTTCATCGCCTGGATCCTGCGTGCGATCCCCTTTGGCACCATCATCATGTACGGCTCCATGGGCGAGACCCTGGCGGAAAAATCCGGTAACCTGAACCTGGGCGTACCCGGTATCATGTATCTGGGAGCCTACGCCGGGTATCTCAGCGCGTATCTTTACGAAAACCACGCCGCAAACCCCAATGCGTTTGTTTGCGTACTGCTGTCCCTGCTGTGTGCCTTTGCCGCATCCGCACTGGGTGGACTGATCTTCAGTTTCCTCACCATCACCCTCCGTGCCAACCAGAACGTGACCGGGCTGGCACTGACCACCTTCGGCATGGGCGTAGCCAACTTCGGCGGCAAATTCCTGCTGAACGAATCCGGCTATTCCTCTGCACCCTTCTCCAACAGTGCCTACAGCAAAGCCATCCTGCCGGGAGCGACATCCACCGGTGTATTCGGCAAGCTGGTGCTGTCCTATGGGTTCCTCGTGTATCTGGCGATTCTGTTGGCGGTGGGTCTGCATTTCCTGCTGAACCACACCAGAGTGGGACTGAACCTGCGTGCGGTAGGCGAAAACCCCGGTACTGCCGATGCCGCCGGGATCAACGTAACGCTGTATAAGTACCTTGCCACCTGCCTGGGCGCCGGTATTTCCGGGCTTGGCGGTCTGTATTATATCTTGGACTACAACAATGGTATCTGGAACACCTCCGAGCAGATTCAGGCGTTGGGTTGGCTGGCCGTGGCGCTGGTCATCTTCACCACCTGGCGACCCCTCAACGGTATCTGGGGCGCATACCTGTTCGGCATCCTGTATTGGCTGTACCAGTACCTGCCGAGTCTGCTGGGCATCTCCATCTCCACCTACGCCATAGACCTGGTGCAAATGATCCCGTACATCGTGACCATTGCGGTGCTGATCGTGGTGAGCCTACGGAAAAAGCGGGAAAACCAACCCCCGGCTTCCCTGGGACAAGCATACTTCCGGGAAGAAAGATAATAAGATAAAACGAAAAAGGACACTGTGGGAAAACGGTGTCCTTTTTGTATTGGTTTGATTTTTTAGCAAGCTCCCCCACTCCATGCTTTTGCCCTCACCGGCAAGTTATCACTTGTATGTAGCCCCCACGCAATATCTGACGTTCAAATGTGTTTAGATTCTATAGATTCCGGTGATGAAATATAATCCCTATATGGATCCTCACTTTCCAAAATTTCTTGCGAGATACCATCATTCTTGTCTCGTTCCGTCTTACTCTCTTGTTGAGACTCATGCATTTTTCCATAATCAAAGTCCGGGTCGCTACTATCTTTTCCTTCCGGATGACGATCTTGCCAATCCTGCAACAATGCATCAAATCGATCCGGGTTCGTTTGATGCATTTTCATTTTTTCATTAAACGACATAGCATCCCATACGGTTTCTCCACTTGCCGCCTCATCAATTTCTTCCCGAATCGCAACTTTATTTACTGCCTCAATCCGTTCCGCCTGTTCCGGATCCATTAGTTTCATGTCATCAATCGTTTTCTGATCATATTGATTTAAAAATTGTTCTCTATGTTCGCTACGCTCTTCTTTTGCGTCTAATTCTTTCGTTAGTTCAGCCCACAATTGATCCCGTATAGGGTCATCGCTGTCATCCCCCAAGTCATCCATAGGAATATCCTCTACCTTGTTTTCATTTAAATCGTTCTGTCCTATAGAATCTATTTCGTTATATTTGTCATTCATATTCCCCAATTCTTCCGGGTCTTCTTCGGATTCCGTCTCCCCCGATTCTTCCGGGGCTTCTTCGGGTTCCGTCTCTCCCGATTCTTCCGGGGCTTCTTCGGATTCCGTCTCCCCCGATTCTTCCGGGGCTTCTTCGGGTTCCGTCTTAACTTCTGTTAACGGATCGTTTTCATCATCTGAAGGACGAATCTCAACTTTCGGTTCTCGTTGGTCTACCTTCGTTGTTTCCTCTATTTCTTGGTTTATTTTCTCCATAATCATGTCTAGAACATCATTTGCCTCTACTGCATCAGGATCCAAATGTTCATCGATTTCCTGCATAGTTTCCAGAAAATCTTTTGGTACACTTGCTTCTTGCACATATTCAACCGCATCTGTTTTTTCTTTTAATGGACTGATAATTTTATCATTCACAAATTGTGCGCCGTCTATAATTTTATTTACAATTTCATTGCTTGGAATTTTGCCAAATGAAAATATCGTTGATATCGTACCGATTGCCCAGCTAATTTCATCCAGTATTTCATTTTTACTTGGGAATACTTTTATATTTTCTCCCAGTATTGAGAAAAGTCCCATAAAATATCCTCCTTACGCTTTTATTTGATGATTGCATACACAAAACAATTATGCCAAATAAAGCTTTCGTTATCGAATTTTTGCAAGTTTTATACCTTATTCCGTGTTTCCTGAAATCAGCGATGCGTTTTTGTTTCTAATTTAATCCGTATTTCCTTTATATCTTACATAAACTAAGTCCAAATCACATAGAATCAAGATATTTTCTACAATATATTTTGGTTCCTCTGCAATCTTCTGAAGTATCATTGCAACTGTATCTGTACCGTTGGCCATACGCCATATTTTCATTTGTACTTCCGTAATGTGTATAGGCATGATTCCCAACTGTATAGAGTGCTTACCTTTATATATGGTTCCCACCCCTTGGCGACTTAAAGTACAATGCATAAATTGCATATTATCACTTTTCTTTTTTAGATTTAAAATTAATTTTTTGAGTACTAATCTTTCCAATGCATCTGTCATTTCAGATTTTTCTTTTAAAGTGTTCCATATCCGATATTCTTCTTCAGACATTTTTACCAGCCGATCGCCTACATCTAAACAAACGACAAGTTTTTCATCCGTGTTCTTGGTATATCCCAACGGATGACCAATACTTACATACGAATCTGTATCCAAAAATGGCGCCGTTTCCATAGGTGTTCCACAATATGAACAAACAAACTTTCCATCTTGTACAATATGCCCACACAACTTACATCTCATAATTTTTCCCTTTCATAATCACTTTTCAAAGTATTGTAATACAATCACAGCCCTATCTATACGGATAAGGCTGTACGCTTTTGTATTTTTGATTTCATGTGTATTAAGTTAACGCTGATCAAATCGGGAAAACGAGCTGAAAAGGCTTAGATTTATGGTATTTTTGGCGAGTTTTTCCACCTTAATCAGCGTTTACTTCACTTATGCCATCCCTATGAATGTGAGAATTAGATCAAATATGGTCTTAACGATCCAAATAAGTGCATTGAACACAACGCCAACAACTTTGGAACACCATCCGGCAATTAGATATGGTCCTTCCAGTTTTCCGGTATAGTTCGATTTGTGATACATCCACTTAGGTACAAAACTAAAAACTGCAATGAAAAGACCAATTGCCATAAAGAGGAATCCAAAGCTATCTCCTGCAAGGATTGCACCCAGCAGGAAGGAAAAGAGAATCCCCGTAAAATTACCTTTTGTAAATTTCACCCCATCGACAATCTTTAAATTATCTTTGAATAAAGCCTGCTGTTCTGCATCCGGGTAGATCGAAAGCGAAAGCTCATTGTATTTCTTCCAATTCTCAAAATCAGATTTTGTATCAAAATAGGTGTCACCACCATATTCTGTGCAAAAAGTATCTGCATGTTGTCTATATGCTCTCCCAATACTTTTTGTAAATGCACGGTCATTCCCAACGGTTTGCTGGTACTCAGCCGTTTTCGCATCTGCCATTTCAAAGTCGCCGGTATCTATGTAGAATTCCACATCCAATGCAGCCACACGCGCCGAGGCACCTTCAGAACTCTGTAAAAGCCAATCGATATGTTTACGCGCCTCTCTTGCTCTCCCTGCGAAAAGTATAAGATCAAAAAATGCAGCTATATATCTTGCCTCAATATCCTCCGGTAAAGCCTGAATCATATCTTGCATAGTAGCAATTGCCTGTGTTGCACGTCCGGTTTCAATATAACTGAGTGCCAATAAACGATATACTCGTTCAGACACATCAGAGCCTTTCAATAATTCATTGGCAATCGCAATAGCACTGTTGTATTTGGATTTTTCATATGCCTCTTCCAATGCATCTAAAGCAAGAGCCTGATCTAAGAAGTTCTCCGGCGTTGCGGAAGAAGTGTCTTCAGATACATCTATCTGCTGTCCGGACAATGCCGGATCCTTATCCAGCTTTTTGTCATACTTTGCACGTTCTTCTTTTACAAGCAAGATAGCAGACGCTTCTCGAATCAGCTTCATATAATTTTCTGCTTTATGCTGATCCTCCAATGTGTTAGCTGAATTTGCTCGATTTTGCCATTTTCGCCGTAATTTTGCCAGTTCTTGTTTTAGACCTTCTTCGTCCAAGCCACGATCAAGTCCTAATTCGACATAATAGTTCACCAAATGTGTCATCTCCTTTTAAAAATCTCATGAATGTCCAATTTTGTTAATACCGATCCACTCGGGAAAATACGCAAAAAATGCCTAAAATCAAAGCATTTGCGGTGAAATTCTTCGTCCACCGGCGTTGCCTTATGATATTATCTCATTTTCAAACTGCTGCGCTTTTTCTTCAACTTCTTGCTCAGACATATTGGCATTTCGATTTATCAAGATATCTCCGACATATCGCTTTGCAATTTCATCATATACTTTACCGGTTATAATACCATTGGTATCATAACTCAATTCTATGGTAACAGGAGACCCTGCGGGATGTGGCGGAATACTGATTTCTGCTGTTCCAATCACACTGACATAGGATAGATCATTGTCATCCCCTTCTGTAACCTGCACATAAATCATCTCTTGATCGTCCACTACCGTGCAGAAGGTTTCTCGTCCGACTGTCGGAATCGGCTGGTTACGAGGAATCAATATTACGTTTGTTGCACGATTTGTTTCATAATCATCTGCAACGATCCCAAGACCATGCGAATTTACATCTCTAATGATAGGAGAAGTAACATCCGTTTTTGTCGTTTCCTGTTCTGACCTTTCCAGACTATATCCATATATGGCAGCTCCCATGGCTACAACTTCATCCGGGTTTAATTCAGCAGAAGGAGTAATATTTAACTTCTTTTGAATAAATGTACGTACTGCCGGAATTCTACTCGAACCGCCCACCAGCAATACCTTATCCAAATCACGCGGCGTCAAATTGCTGTCCTCTAATGTAATATCAATATCCACTTCCGTTTCTTCCAAAAGAGGTTTTATTAATTTTTCAAACATATCTCTCGTGATCTCTATCTTCGCTTTTTTTCGCTGCGCTGACATGGCAACGGATGTACGTTCTGTACCGGAAAGCGCAATTTTCGCCTGTTCACAACGCAAACGAAGCACTTGCATTGCTTCATCGTCCTCGTCAAGACTAACACCCGTTTCTTCTTCAAACTTGTTCTGAACATATGTGATTAAAAGATTGTCAAAATTCACACCACCAAGATTTCGGTTTCCATGTGTAGCCAAAACCTGCACTGTATTATCCGGTTTAATTTCAACGATTGTAACATCGAATGTCCCGCCACCTAAGTCATACACCATTACTTTTTCAGAATGTCCCGATTGTGCAATACCATAAGCAAGTGCTGCTGCTGTTGGTTCATTGATAATTGCTTTCACATTCAATCCGGCAATTTTACCTGCATCCATCGTTGCCTGACGCTGTGCATCGCTAAAATAAGCAGGAACTGTTATAACTGCCTCTGTTACAGGTTGACCAATACAAGTTTCGCAATCCTCTTTCACACGCTTTAAGATCATCGCTGAAAGTTCTTCAGGCGTAAATTCTCTATCGTCTTCTGTTAAATACGTATACTCTTTTTTGCCCATTTGTCGTTTTACAAACTGTACAACATTATTAGGAGCCAATTCAGCGTTATTTTTTGCTTGCTTACCGACAATAATTTCTCCTTCATCAAACATAACAACAGATGGTGTTGTATTCCCGCCTTCTCTGGAGTTGACCACATGGGGCACACCGTTTTCATCTGTCCAAGCACCGACAGAAAATGTCGTTCCTAAATCGATACCAATAATCACGCAAAAATCCTCCTTATGCTTTTCATTTGTAAAATCAAATGCATCACAGAAACTTTTGTAAAAAGCACCACGCAAGTATGATAAGTATCACAATTCCAATATATTTCAACAGTTTGATAAGATTTATTTCTGTTTTTCTCATAACTTCAATTGGAATCATTGCTTTTACATCACTGCGATCACTGTAAACAATTAAATTTCCTCTACCTGCTTCTCTTGCAAAAAAGCGACCACTTCCTTTTTCATAGGTGCCCAAACCGGCCGGTTCTATCTGAACCATTAGATTATCCAACGTAGCATCTACCGGCTCTCTCAGAATTTTTACATCTGTAAATTCGTTTTGCCTGATGAAAGTATTTCCCATTTTTATGGTAAGAGATTCTAAACGAGGATATACATATACGGAACACTTTGCACTTTGCACGGATTGCGCTTCATAAAAAATCGCACATCGTCCCGGTCGTCTTCCGATAATCGTGTCCTGATTTTGTATGCCAACCGTTGCGCCATCTTCTGAAATCAATGCAATTTTACTTACATTATCCGCATCCGACGGCAAAAATGTTTTCTTTATACTGCACACATCCCCTACACATATTTGCATCTGTTCCGGGGAAATCTTTAACTTCTGAATATGGTTCGTTCGATATGCAATGATCGTCGCCGTTGTTAGCGGAACCGTTTTTCCCACTTCATAAATTTCTACAACAGCTTCACCGGTTCCTACTGCTTTTAACCCGTTTGGAGTGTAAGCAAGAACCGTTTCATTGCTAATCCTAACACGGATATCCACATCCTTTCCGGATTCGGGAATCGTTTTTATTGGAATCGGCGCTGTTTGACCAAACTCGATGCTTTTTGGCAGTTTAGCTAAAATACACGGTTCCATTTTATCTAAAATAATAATATCCGCATAATTTGGATCACTATCCTGCACATTCACTTTTGATAAAGCATCCTTCAAAAGCAATGGGTAATATACGAGTTCCAGTAGATCCATCAGAAGATCTTGTAATGTATCCATATTCGACATCATCACAATCGTTCCACGCATACAACAAAAGGGATCGTTTCCAATTGCAACTACTCCCACGGTTTCTCCCAGAAAGGGTTGTATAGAAGCCATATCATACTTTTCAGACAATAGGGCTATACTGCATTTTCGATCTGTGTCCTTTCCGGGTGTATCTACAGAATGAATGAAAACGGATACCGTACAAAAAGACAATTTGGGTAATATCTTTTTCATGCTCTCACGTACATCCTCTTCAGGCATATCTGTGTATATGTGAAGCGGTGCTACATACTTTGGACAATCAACCCCATTCATGACAAGCCTGCTTAGTTTCTTCAAACGTACAAGCGCACTATCTTTCCTACAGGGTTCCTCATATTGCAGGCTCGTGCAACATTTATACTGAGCAAATATCTGTTTTAGCAATTTGTATTCGATCTCACGTCCGCAGTATATCAGATCAAAACAATCATTCACCTCCTCAGCAATAGCCGGCATAATGCTACCACACCATTCTACAAAAGATGACGATTGATATTTTGTCAATGCGGAAATATGTCCCAAAGGTTGTCCATCTATAAATATCGCCATATTCTCCTCAAATGGCTGATACATGATTTTTACTTTCATATGAACCCCTTATATTTATTTGCATTTTTCAAGAATAAGTCTATTTTTCTTATAATGCATATTTTCTACACAAAGTGCCATATAGACAAACAAATCGTTGGCGATATCCATTTTTTCCGTCTCACTTCCGAAATCCCCATAACGATGTAACGCATCTGCTATTTGCCTCTTCCAAGCATGATATAAATTCCAATTTTCCTTGCCTATTTTTATATCCAAGTTCAAAACAAATATGTCTGCAAGTCCGGCGCAACCAATCGCTTTGATAACAAAGGCTGCTTTGTCATTTTTGCGAACACAACCATACTTTTCACAGGCCTCAGCAAAATTTCTGAACGCACTCAAGAGAATATCCCTGCGGTTTTCTGATATGCCGGTGGATTTGAGCATACGCTTTATGGGGAATTCGTTAAATTCCGAATTTTCTCCCTGTTCGAGTACCATATCTATAAATCGTTTGATGGTATCATTCGAAACAATACTATCTTCTTGAAGCTCTTTCTCCTCATACTTTTTTGAAGCCTTACACACCGCTGTCATGACAGGCTCTAACCATCCGCTCTGTGATACAATGGCAGAACCACGTGGCAATCGTGAAATTTCACGAATCTGTTCTTCACTTAAACCAAAAGAACCACCAACTGCTTCAAAGTCTGCTTTTTCCGGCAAACGCATGACGATCTTTGTGTTCGTATTTTTTATCGCAGAAATATCGACAGACGTAGGTGACTGATCTACAATTAGGAAACCTTCACCATAACTTCTCATTTCCGCAATTGAATTTGAGATCATTTCAACCGACTTTGCAGACAGCTCGGAGCCTGTATTTGCAGAACGTTTTAACAAATTATGTGCTTCCTCAAGAATCGTAACATGACGTAAATTTGCATTCATTCCTGCTCCGCAAGACATCCTGTATTCATTTAATTTCATGATGAGAATCCCCATCATCATAGCCTTCGTTTCAGACGAACCTACTCGACTCAGATCCACAATCGTATTTTGATCAAATAGAACGGTATCTTCTAATTCTCCGTCTGAACAAAATATACTTCCCATAATACCATTCGTCAGAGAGGAGACACGCGTCACCAATGCACCTGTATAATCTCCTTTTGCATCGGCAGAATAGCTGGATTCATTGATCACTGTCGGTAATTCCCGCAACAGATCCTCAAACGTAGGAAATTTGCGTCGGCCGTTTTCTATCCGAATAGAATTTGCAAGATCCCACCCACAGGAAGTATATGCTCGCTCGATCGCTGATTTCAAAATGGCAGGCATGGCTGAATATAACGGCCAGCACACATTGAGTATTTCGATCAGACGATCCATATGTTCAAGTACGTGTATCCCTTCCGGGAAACAAAATGGATTCAATCTAAGAAGCCGGTATCCTTTTGGATTTGTCCAAAATATATTCACACCCGGCAATCGACCGAAAGCATATTTGTATTCTCCTTTTGCAGGTTCTATAACTAAAAATTTTTTTTGCAAGCCCACAAGTTCATGAATGATATGATACGTTGTATTCGATTTACCGGAACCTGTAGAGCCGGTTACAAAACAATGCGCTCGTAATTCTTCAACATCCAATTTTACTTTCAAATTCTCATTAACTATCCCTTTATGACGAACCGCACCAAGCAGTATTGTCTCATGCTCCGGATCCTCATATGGATTATATACAGATCGTCCAAAGCTTGCCATATAATCTACCAAAACACCCGGCAATGATTTCCTCGGAAAACTCATGAAAATAGGTAACTCTTTACCACTTACCAATACCGTCGGACGCACCTGCTGTGCATTGAATTCATTAATTCTCGGAACATAGATGCGAGGATGTCTCCCATGTAAAACGGCATTTATAACTTCTCCGGTGTATGGATTATTATGTCCCCATAGATTGATGATCACTTTATCCAAATAGGACTCATCTCCTGCAACAAGTGCCCGAAAAGTACTTGCAGCCATCACAGAAGCTTGTACATCATCGGAAATGAAATACGCAGCCGTTTGCCACAATCCAAACGACTCACACGCATGAATACGTTCTAATTGTGCATCTATGTTTTTCATTAATTCACCGACCGACTTATTGGTATGTTTGATCGTAATATTACGACTTTCTCCCACTGTATTGGTTATGGTTTGTGTAACACCCGTGGATGTCGTCTTTGTCTGGCCACTGGTAACAGCATGAGCCCATGAGGAGGAACTGCTATATGTTTCACTGTATGAAGTACCGGAATTACTGGAAAAGCTTGCTCCATCGGCCGAAAAAGACGATGAAGAACCGGACGACGATCCATTGGTCGTAGAATAAGAAGAAGATTCACTATTCGTGTTCGTGATACTATTGTTGATAGATTCCGAAAAAGTTGAAGAAGTTCCGTCAGCAACAGCATAACTTGCATTATTGCCATAAGACAGGGATGTTTCAGCATAAGGGGATATAGTGGAATATAATTCTTCATATCCTCTTTTTTGAATCTCAATATCTTTTTGCTCCATAGGTTCAGCAATCAATATCGCTAAAAAATCTTTTCCTGCCATACCATCCATCAATTTTTCGATTCCCTGGACCGTATGCTCTTTTTCGTTGTCTCGAAGAGAAGGAACCAAAGTAACGGTTGATACACATTGTTTCGCTGTAGACAAACTATCTATCGACAATAATTTCTGAATTTCCGAACCGGGTAGAGAAGAAAATTCGCTGCCACTAAAATTCCCTGCAATTCCTGCTTGCAGGATCCCACCGGCGGTAGAAGCCTGTCCATCACAGCAGGTTCCAAGGTACATTTCGACACCATTTTCCGAGGAACGAACCACCAGCATTACCGTAGCTTGAATACTATTCAAAGCGCCATAAACACTCACCAACTTACCGCCGAGATCTTCTTCCACATCATATACCAATTTCCCAATACGGTACATACGCATATTTACATATGTTGATGCCGATAAAGGCTGCACTTTGTACATCGGCAGTCCTACCATATACTGACGGTTTATATATTGATCCGCGTACAATAAACCACGTTCTAATAACTGCGCCTGTGCTGTCCGAACCTTTAAATCTCCTGCTGTCTCGGTCGTTTGCATATCTTCCTCTCCTTTATCAAGATCGCATTGTTATTATGTTGTCGCTTATGCTATATTATTAAAAACAAACTCCTTATTCTACTATTATTGAATGTACATAATTTTCAAAAACTTTTTTTACACTATCCTCCGCTTCCTCTAATGTGTTGCAAAGTAAATATGAAAAATACCACATTCCCACAAGATAATCATACGTTTCTTTATCATAATCCGTAAGTATTTTTGTCCTCATATATGTGTTCATATCAAAATCTCTAAATCGGCTCAAACATTCTTCATCAAGCACTTTCCGATCTGCTGTTTCCTCTACAGCAAAATACTTCGGCAGTTTCACTACTTCCAATTTTTGCTTGTCTATATATTCTTCCCAATTTAAAAATTGCGCTCTTTTACTATACTGCTTTAATTCTGATATAACAATATCATATGCCCATGAGGCGATCTTGCCTTTCTTCACATATTTACTCAAAATCGCATTTGCATCTTCATTTTCTGTGCGGATCACGTATCGCATTTCCTGAACTCTGTTTTTAAAATATGACACAATCGTTTTCGCAATTCGAATCAGGAGCATCGAACAAATAGCAACAACTATTAAACAAACTATCAATGATTTCATATGTCAGTACCTCTACTGCTTTCCATGCCTTTTGTCAGTAATTTCAGTCATTTCGCCCATGCATTTTAAGTACACATTTTCGACACCGATGGGATTGACAAACGAATATAAAGATGATATAATAAAGCAACGGTATTTTTATCCGATTTTAGCTATAGTTGGTATTGAAACCCCTTCATATTAAAACAAAAAACATTGTCGAAAATGTGTACATTTTCAGCATTTTTTCTCTAAATTCCGTTTTTCACATAACAAAGTGCTAATCAAATCGTGATTTTGCGCTACAATAGTCGAAGCTCATGGTCTTTTTACTATATTTTTAATCATCATTCGTGTTCTCTTCATTCTGTTTCACCCATTTGGAAAAGGTCGATCTGGAAACGCCAAGCAGTTCAGCCGCTCTGGAAGCCGTTACACGTTTTTCTTTCCAATCCATATACACCTGGATGTAATTTTTTGGCTTGATACATTCCGGTCGACCAAACTTCACATTGCGTTCTTTTGCCGCTGCAATACCTTCCCTCTGTCTTTGCCGAATAAACTCCCGTTCCGTCTGTGCCACATAGCTCAGTAGTTGCAATACAATATCCGAGATCAAAACACCGGTTAAATCTCTTTCTTGTCGTGTATCCAGAAGTGGCATATCCAATACAACGATCGCAATTTCTTTTTCTTTTGTCAACGACCGCCATTGTTCCAAAATTTCGTCATAATTTCTCCCCAACCGGTCAATACATTTGATTACAAGCGTATCGCCCGGTTTCATTTTCTGTATCAATCGTTTATACAAAGGTCTCTCAAAATCTTTTCCCGATTGTTTTTCGATCACGATATGTTTTTTCGGGATCCCAAATTCACGCATCGCAATGACTTGCCGCTCTTCATTTTGTTCTTTTGACGAAACTCGCACATAACCATACAATTTTGCTTCCATATTTTACTCCTATCAAAAACTAAAAAAGCATCTCAGCTTGATAAATTTCCATACGTTTTTCGCATTGAAAATATATCAAAACTGCGATGCATATTGTTATTACGCACGTCCACGTAAATCCACGAAGCTCCCCGTAGAGTGTGAGAAGCATATATGCTTCTCCACACGATTTACTACCAATATAATTCTGTTGTATTTTTTCAATCTTTTCATCCAACCCCATTTTTAACAAACGATCCTACCCGAACTTTTTGGGTCCCCCCTTGTCAACACCCCCACCAAAGCACAAAAAAAGCACCCCACATACATGAGATGCTTTCTTACAGTCACATTC
>CAZGDT010000019.1:0-14273 GCA_964524245.1 uncultured Eubacterium sp.
TGATGCCAGAACATCAGAAACGGCACCTTTTGATACCGTCAAAAAACAATTTTCGTGGAGTGAAAAAACAGCCACAGCTCTGAAAAAAGAACTGGAAGATGAGGGCTTTGATGTGAAAATAGAGGGCGATGGGGCTTCGTATCCAATTAGTGATGTATCTGTATCAGGTTGTAAGGAAAAGAAAAATGATAAGCTGTTTGTAAAAGATTCAGGTACGATAATTACGATTACAACCAAAAAACCAACACCGGAACCGACGCAAGTACCAACGACGGCACCGAACTCAAAACCGAAGGAAACGCCACGAGTTCCGTCAGGCCCCAGTAATGATATTTAAGGTGGAAGGATAACCACCCCCAGGAGAACAACCAATGAAACTATGTTACAGCTGCATGCAGCAGATAGAAAATGAAAAATTACATACATGTCCCCACTGTGGCGAACCGCTGACAGTAGGGGAGACGACGGATGAACAGCTGCGCCCCGGCACCGTTTTGCAGGACAAATTTATTGTAGGAAAAGCACTGGGTGCCGGAGGATTTGGCAATACCTACATAGGATGGAATAAGCTGCTGTTGTGTAAAGTGGCAATCAAAGAATTTTTCCCCGGTCAGCTCTGCAGGAGGCAGGAAGACGGTGTTACCGTGTGTGCAAAAGATGAGCGCACGGCGCCGCATTTCAGAGCCGGACTGCAGCGGTTTTTGGAAGAAGCAAGAAGCGTTGCAAACCTTCAGGACATAAAGGGAGTTGTATCGATTTATACTTTCTTTGAGGCGAATGGCACCGGTTACATCGTGATGGAATATCTGGAAGGGATGGATGTCAAAACCATCCTGAAGCATTCCGGAGACAAACAGGATTACGAATGGAGCAGGCGTGTGATTCTGACCGTTTTGCATACTCTGCGGGATATTCACAAAAGGGGCGTTTTGCACCGTGATATTGCACCGGACAACATTTTTGTCACGAAAGAAGGTGTTATCAAGCTCATTGATTTCGGGGCAGCCAGACATGCTTCGGATTTGGCCAACATGCGTTCCGAAGTCATTCTCAAACAGGGGTATGCACCGATTGAGCAGTACAGCAAAACGGCACCGCAGGGACCGTATACCGACCTGTATGCGGTAGCCGCCCTGTTTTATCGCATGATGACGGGGATGAAACCGCTGCCGGCCAATGAACGGGTACAAAGCGACAGCCTGATTCCACCGTCGCAGATGGGGATTACCATGCCGGAGCAGGCAGAAATGGCAATGATGTGCTGTCTGAACATTCAGCCGCAATATCGGCTTCAAAGTGCGGATGACTTTATGGAAGCATTGGATGGCATTACTTTCACTCCCGTATATGAGCCGGAGTGGATTCTGCCTCCGGAGCCGCCCGAACGGGGAACACTTATGAAGAAAATATCCGGACTTCACACGGGAAGCAAAGTAGCTCTTATTCTTCTCGTACTCTGTCTTGTGGGGGCAGGATCTGTCGGCGTGTGGCAGTTAACCCGCACGGAGAAGGCAGAGCAGGTACTTACAACAGTCGGAAGAATGCCGGATTGTACCGGAAAGACGGAGGAAGAAGCGAAGCAGCTGCTAAGTGGCGAAGGAGTTACGGAGATTGCTGCTTCGACTTATGAATACAGTCAGACCGTTCCGGAAGGAACCGTGATCAGGCAGAATATTTCCGTAGGAAGTGTTTTGTCCGGGGAGACGCAGGTGCAGTTCACACTCAGTGGAGGTACGAGCCGTTTTACCATGGCAGACTGTTCTTCCATGTCGAAAGAAAATACGAAAGCTTTCTTTGAAGAAAAAGGTGTTGAAGTGCGAATGGAAGAATCCTATTCGGACGAAGTGGCGAAAGACGCTCTTGTATCGCAGACAGTCGGAGCAGGAGAACTGTATGTGATTGGTGAGTCCGTTTCCCCTGTCATTCTTGTTTACTCTGTTGGCAAACGAAGTGATTACGAGAAAAAAATGCCGGATTTACATGGGCTTACCGTGAAAGCGGCGAAGAAGAAACTGAAGGACAAAGGAATCACCGTTAAAGTAAAAACGAAAAAAGATAATTACGGCAGTACGCCAAAAAACAAAATATCGAAACAGGTGCCGAAAAAAGGAGACAAAATCAACATCCGGGAGGATAAGGAAATCGTCCTCTACATCAGTAAGGGACCGAGACCGACACCACAGCCGACACAGTTTCCACAGCCGACGAGGGTGCCCGGCAGTGAGATTTAGAACGGGGATAGTATCGGAAATGAAGATGACGGGGAAGATAGCATGGGGTGGGATGTTTTTGATTAATTACATGACAGGAACCCTGTACCGGGAGGAGAACATATGCGAATTTGTTACAGTTGTATGAAAGAAGTGAATAATGAAAAGAAGAAAACCTGCCCTTATTGCGGGGAACCCATGGAGCTTCCAAACCGGGAACAGTCAGGACTTAAACCGGGCACGGTTCTGCAGGATAAATATCTGGTAGGGAAAATGATAGGAAGCGGCGGATTCGGCAATACCTATGTGGGAAGCAACCGTTTTTTACAGACAAAGGTTGCCATCAAAGAATTTTTCCCGGGACATTTGTCCGTTCGGGCAGAGGATGGGGCTACGGTTTCCGTCAGTGATGCGGTCAGCGCCACACGCTTCGGGAACGGACTCAACCAGTTTTTGCAGGAGGCACGAGCCATTGCAGGACTGAAAGATGTTCGCGGAGTCGTCGAAGTACAAAGCTTTTTTCAGGAAAATGATACCGGTTACATGGTAATGGAATTTTTGGAGGGGATGGATGTCAAAACCATACTAAAACGCCGTGGCAGCCGAATGGATTATGAATGGTGCAGAACTGTGATTCTCACGGTGTTGGATACGCTTCGGGAAGTACACCGCCGTGGTGTGATTCATCGCGATATTGCACCGGATAATGTATACGTGACGAAAGACGGTGTGATTAAACTGATTGATTTTGGAGCGGCGAAGCTTGCCGCCGAAGTGGCACAGCCCAATGCGGAAATCGTGCTGAAACAGGGATACGCACCGATTGAGCAATACAGCCGTGGAGCCAAACAGGGTCCGTATACTGATTTGTATGCCGTAGCGGCCATGTTCTACCGTATGCTGACGGGAGTCAAACCGTCGCCTGCCGTTGAGCGGATTCAGGATGACTCGATGCCATCGCCAAGAGAACTTGGACTGGACGTGCCGGAAAAGGCAGACCGGGCGATTATGAAATGTCTCAGCATTCAGCCGGAAAACCGCCTGCAGAGTGCGGATGAATTCATGGAAGCGCTGGATGGACAGGACTTCGTACCGATTTATGAGCCGGAATGGATTCTTCCGAAGGAGAAAGGAAAGAAAAAGTCAACGGCACTAAAAGTGTTATTGATTTTCGCCATTCTTGCAGTCATTGGAGGAGGAGCGGCAGGAACGATTTATTTTCTGCAGCCGGAGGAAAAGGTGCAGAACACTTTCGGTACGGAAAATGTGAAGCGTATGCCGCAGCTGATAGGACTTACAAAGGACGAAGCGATGCAGAAACTGCGCGAGATTGGGTTCACGAATATTACCGTGGAATACGATTACAATCCTTCCGTTCCGGTGGATGAAGTGACGGAGCAGGATATCGCCGGAGGCACTACCTATCAGACGGGAGACGGTTCATTTTCCCTGCGTTTGAGCGGCGGCAGACAGAAATTCACCATGCCGGACTGCAGTACGATGAACTATCAGGAAGCCTATGCATGGTTTAGTGAACGTGGTGCAGCGGGGATTTTAACATTGGAATGGTCGGATGATTACAATTCTACATATGTGGAAGAGAATGATCTGATTGTTCAGAATACGCCGGCAGGAAGTATCGTGGATACTTCAGACGGACTGGGAACACTGGAAGGCTCGGTCGTGTATTCCTACGGATATATTTATGACTGGGATGAAGAAGATGAAGACGAGTATTAGTAATGGAAATATCACGGAGAAATAGAGAAAGAAAGAGTGAGTACGATGGGAAAAAAGCTAGTAGATCCCAACAAATTGTGTATGGGATGCATGCAAGAACTGCAAATGCCGCAGGAACCCTGTCCGTATTGCGGATTTTATGCTCCGACCTATCGGAGAGTGAAGAACAGCCTGCCGTTATATGAAATTTTGAATGGCAAATATCTGGTAGGCCGGGTAATCGGGGTAGGCGGATTCGGCATTACTTATATCGGATGGGATTTTTATCAGAGCAGACGGGTCTGTATCAAGGAATACTTTCCGAAGGGTGTTGCTTCCCGCAGAGATTCCGGGGAGACGTCAATGTCCACATACAGCACGTCGATACAGTACAGCTTAAATGTATTGACGCAGAATACGGTACAGGCGAAGAATGCCTATATGGGCGGACTGCAGACTTATTTGAAGGAAGCGGAGAATCTCTCGCGTTTTTATGCCATGCCCGGTATTGTATCCGTCCGGGACTTTTTCTATGGCAACAGAACCGCTTATATTGTAATGGAGTATATTCAGGGGATTAATCTGAAGCAGTATGCGAAGAGTCTGGGCGGCACCATCAGCCCGCAGGTTTTGTTTCCCATGCTGAAAGAAGTGATAGCGGCATTGAATGCCGTACATAAAGAAAATATTATTCACCGTGACATCAGCCCGGACAACATCATGATTACGCAGGAAGGAAGAGCCAAAGTAATCGATTTTGGTGCGGCGAAAGATTATCATGTTTCCGGAGACACGTCGGTTCTTCTCAAACACGGGTACGCACCGATTGAGCAGTATGACCGTAATGGCAGACAGGGACCGTGGACGGATGTTTACAGTCTGTGCGCGAGCATTTATTATCTGTTGACAGCAAAAAAAATACAGCGTTCCTACGAACGGGTGAAAGAAGACAGACTTTCGGGACTGTGTGCACTCGGAGTACCGATTACCGATAAGCAGGACAGGGCAATCAGGAAGGGCTTAAGTGTGAATATGGAGGACCGCTATCAGACAATGGCAGATTTTTATTTTGATTTGTATGGGGAATGTATTCCCGGAGAAAATCCGCCGGAAGTTATACCGGAAGTCATACCGGAGATAAGAGCACCGGAAGTTAAGCCTGTTTCCATGTCAGCGGCGGAAGCGGCACAGCGATATCTGGAGCAGAACAGCAAATGACAGGAGGACATCATGGGAGAACAAAAAGCATGTATGGGATGTTTTGCCGAGTGGGATGAAGAGAGGGAGAGTTGTCCCCTTTGCGGGTGGCACCCTGATATGGAGCCGGAAGAAGACAAAGAAGGATGGCATACCGGACAGGTTTTGCAAAAAAGATATCTTATCGGACGCTGTTATATGAAAAAAAAGGATTTCGTTATATGGCGTGCATATGACAGTTTTATGGCGATGCGGTGTTATTTCATTACATCCGTAGGTGGCAGCATGGAAGGGCTGCTTCGGATTGCCTGGGGATTTCAAAAAGAACAAAATTCCGAAGACTGCCCTGTTGTTCTTTCGCTGAAAAAACTTGACGAAAGATATGTCCTCATCATTTCCATGAAAGAAGAAATGGATGCGGAATCATTTCGTTCGCAAATTCATACGGAGAAGGAGCCGCCGGAGCCAATTATTGACAGTCTTACTTATCAGGGAGATAGAAAAGCACCGGAACAGGTACTCCCGCCCGATACCATTTTGGATGACCGTTATCGTGTCATCGGTTGTATCGGGATCGGCGGTTTCGGTATGACTTATTTGTGTGAAGATATACTGCTGCAGAAAAATGTAGCAGTGAAGGAATATTTTCCGGCCGAATGGGCAGAGAGGGAAGAGAACTGTGTTATCGTAAAAAGTTCACACTTTTTGCAGGCATTCCGTTATGGTATGCAGTCTTTTGAAAAAGAAGCGAAACTGACGGCACGCTTTATCCATGAGAAAAATCTGGTTACCGTATTTGATTTGTTTCATGCGAATGAAACCGTGTATCTTGTAATGGAATATCTTGACGGTAAAAGTGTCGGAAGGGAGAGAAAAGAGGAAGACTATAAGCCTCTGACTCCGTGGGAGACGGCCCGGATGATTGTACCGGTTCTTCAGGGACTTGCCAAAGTACACGAAAGGCAGATTATTCACAGCGACATTTCTCCCGGTAATATATTGCACACATCTTCCGGCCGAATGGTACTGATTGATTTTGGCGCCGCCAAATATATGACGGAAAATCAGCCGGTTCTTCAGGCCGCTTTTCTCAAACAGAATTATGCGGCACCGGAACAGTACCGGACAGCGAAAGAAGGTATTCCGAAAGACGAAGGACCATGGACGGATTTATATGCCATGGGTGGTACGATGTATTACCTTCTGACCGGTCATGTTCCGACGGATGCATTGAGCAGACTGTCGGCGAAATCCACGGATTTGGTACCGCCAAAGAAATACAAGGTTAAAATTCAGAAAGGGTGGATGCGTCTGATTCACCGGATGATGGAACCGGATTTGCGGAAGCGTATCCATTCTGCTGAGACAGTATGTGAGGAAATCAGGAAACTTTTGGAGAAGGAAAAAGGGGTATCCGAAGAAGAGATAGGGGGCTTATATGGAAGAATATAAGTATAAGTGGCAGATTTTCGCCGGTGCGGGTTTGCTTGTATGCCTGATTGCTTCTCTGTTCATGCCGAGATTGTCAATATCGGGAGAAGACTATATCGACATGGCAGTGGATGTATATGAATATGCTCAGGAAAAAAATCCTGCCGCGGCAGATCATGCAGGTGCGGAGAAATTCCTGGAAGACTATCGTCCGGGCGGTGAGCTCAGGGATTCCGTGGCGGATTCTTACAATCGCATGATATCAGCGAGAACGGGTGAACATCCACGGATATCCGGACTGTATCTGGGAAGATGTGCATTTTGGGAGGAGGAGCTGCCGGCATTTCTCGGATGGCTGATCTATCTGCCGGTTATGATGGCGTTGGGAGTTCTCGTTTTCATGCTGGTGAAAAGAAAGACATATGCACTCTGGCTTTTGCTGACCGGTGTCGTGACCGTGATGGCTGAACTGCTTCTCTATCTGGCGGTTCCCGTAATGGTTTGGAGCCGGGTGAGAATGGATGTTGCCTCTCTTCCATTAATCTCTGATGAGATTTTCGGAATTCAGGGGACGGGGCAGGAAGCAGTTACCCAAATCTGTCACAACTGTTTTTCCATGGCATCGTGGATTGTGCCGGTTATCGGTATTTTGCTTGTGGCAGCCGGAATTCTTTTCCTCACCTGCTTTCGTCCGGTGAAGAAAAAAGAAACGGAACAAAATGAGGTCATGCAGCAGGTGCCGCAGGTTAAGCAGGTGCAGCCGGTTCCGGAAAGAGGACGGCTGACCGGGATTCAGGGACAGTATGCGGGAGAGAGTCTGACGATTGAAGGGGGAGAAGAAATTGTGCTGGGAAGAGACCCGGCGTACAGTATGCTTGTTTTTTCAGACCCGGACATCAGCAGACGGCATTGTGGAATCCGTTATGATGCGGGTACGGGGAGTTACCTGATTACGGATTATTCATCGACGGGTACCAGACTGGGAGACGGAACGCTCATAAGTGCTTCCTCCTATACCGCGGTACCGCCGGGAACAGTTCTATATCTGGGAAAGGGAAACGAAAAAATATTACTTGGTTAGAGGGGAGACAGACAGTATGAAACGAAGACGGACACTGCGCATATGGCATATGATTATGCTGATTTCTATTTTGACATTCATTCCGGTCACTATGTTTATCCCGGTTCTTCACGTCGACAGGGAAAGTATGGAACATGTGATTGATGATATCGGCGGAGACGAAGTAGACAATTCCTTTGTATCCGTATTTGAAAAGGCACTGTTAAATGAAATCCCGGATGAATCGGCAAACGGTTATGATGTGATGACTGCCGAGGTGGAAGAAGGTGCACTTTCCAACGATTATATGGAAGTATTGGAGGACAATCTGTGGCGTGTACAGGTACCGATGTGGATTCTCTATTTTGGCGCCATTCCGCTGATCATACTTATCGTGATTTTCTTCGCAGTCAGACGGACAAAATTCGTACCATTGATACCGACCGCCGTATATGCGGCCGGAGGAATTGTGGGAAGCAGTCTTTTTTTGTGGCGGACGCCGGTCTGGTTTGTGAATTATGTGATGGATATCGTAGAAGAGAGAATTCTGCAGTCAGAAGGGCTCTCTTCCATAGCAGGCAATTATCTGAATGAACAATATGACCTGATTGAAAAAACGAAAGAACAGCTTAACGTGGTGATGAAGTCTTTCTGGAAAGAACTTCTCTCACCCGGAATGTACCTGACGTTTGTTCTCTTTATAATTTTGTTTGCGGCACTTATTGTTGTGGCAGTGACGGGGAACCGCCTGCATAAAGATGTTATGCCGGAACAGCTGTCATATGAAAATGACATACCGTTATCCGGCAGCATGTATTGTATTGAAGGGCAGTATGCGGGAGCAAGTATTCCGATTGAATCCGTGCCGGTTATTGTCGGCAGTGATCCCTTAACGTGTCAGCTTGTTTTAACCGGCCGGCCGCCGGGGGAAAGATATTTTTCCGTTTGCCAGGATACCCATTTCTATCAGGTGACCTGTCTCTCACCTTACGGTTTGGATTTTCCGGGTGGGGGACACGTGGAAGAGGGAATTTGTATGTATATGCGTTCCGGAGCGGAATTTAGTTTAAATGGAACAGAAAGATTTCGACTTTTATAAAAGGTCGTTAATCAATAAAAAACAGGAGGAAAAGAAATGAGTAAACAATGTCCAAAGTGTGGAAACATACTGAACGATGACGCTTTGTTCTGCAACAGCTGCGGTCAGAAATTCAGTAACGCACAGAATTATCAGCAACAGGGGTATCAACAGCAACAGGGGTATCAGAAGCAACAGCAATATGGCGGGGGAACGGCTTCCGGTGCAGAAGAAATCATTTGTGACTCGGACGAGAAAGTAGTGATGAGCCTGCAGAATTCTTATGCGCAGAACCTCGTATCCGACATGAGCGTCGGTTCCACCAGAGTCTTTTTTACCAATAAAAGATTCTATGCAAAAGAAAACCGTTTTACGATGAAAAAAGGATTAGAAACGAAAAACAGCGTCGTTCGCCTGAATGAGATTTCCGGTACGCAGATCGTACATGAGAATCCGTTCCAGCTTTTTATCTGGGCGGGATTGTTTTTCCTTTGGTTTCTTATGCAGGGAATAATGATGTCATCAGCTATGCGTGGAGATGACGGTGTCATAGTTATGGTTGCTTTCTTGTTTGTAGGTCTGCTTATTGCCGGCGTATTTGTTTTGTTGTATTTCCTGAGAAAAGGAACGTATCTTATGATTTCCTTCCCCGGTGACACAATAAGCATCCGGGTCAAGATGTACAACTACAATTCCGTAGTTACGTTCCTTCGCGGTTTGCAGTCCTACATAGGAAAGATTAAGTAATCATTGTGAAAAAGGAGATCGTCCCATGAATGAAAAAAAACGTGGAATCCTTTCAACATGGATAGCCATTGGCATTCTGTTTGTGGCAGGGTGTGTTTTCGGTATTTTTCTTTTGACGTACCGGAGCCACCGCAATACGGCAGCAGTGGCAACGGCGACAGAAACGCCGAATCCGGGTACAATTGCTTTTACGGCACCGTCTTATGAAGTGGAAACGAAACAGGAGACGGATATGACCCGGTATCTGAACAGGAATGGATTGAAGGCGGAAGATATAAGCTGGACTTCCGATTCTGAGCAGGTTATCGTCGGGAGCAACGGACGCATTCTTATTAATGAGTTTGGTGTTGCGTGTAATCTTACGGCGAGAAGCAAATCAGATGATACCGTTTCGTCCACCTGTCAGGTGCGTACGCGCTCAGAGCAGGAAGATTTGGTATATTCCGTGCAGAATCTGAATGCGGAAAATGTGGAGGATTCCACGCAGGACGATGGAACCGTGGTGGTGGCTGCGGATACGAATGAGGGACGTGTCATTGATACGGATGCCGATCATTATAAACCGGGCAAAAGAAGCGGCAAATACAAATGGGACAAAACACTGTTCTATAAGTTAGAAGATGCCAGTGAGGAAGATGACACGGACAATCAGATTAATACGTATCGGATTGAGAGAAAGCAGTTTACCAATAAGGAAAGCGGTAATGAAATGGAATACGAGATTTACCATCATCCGGAAAGCGACAAAATCAACAAGATTGTCAGTATTGAGCATGAGAAGAATAAGCTTCTTATGACGGAGTATTATTATACGGATGATGCAAAGGTAAATTTTGTTTACTGTTATGAAGATGTGAATTATGTACCTACGTATGCTCAGCTGAACAAAAAGGGAGAACGTTTTTTGTATCATAAAGATACTCTCGTGAACTGGCGTATTGTAGACAAAAAAGGTGAAAAAAACTTCTGTTACGGGAAGAAGGAGAAAAAAGCACTCGACGGACATCCGAATATCAAAGAGTATTCATCTTTTTCTCAAAAGAAGAAAGACGAATATGATAAACAGGAAAAGAAGATGCTGAATCGGGCGTACAACACGCTGGAGAAAGTGCAGAATTATGAGGGAATCTCATCCATCCGCGGTTATATCAGCGATGCCGGGGCAAACGGTGTCAGTGATGCTGCCGTGAATCTGCGTTCCAAAGATTATTCCTGTGATGTCTATCGTGCAAAAACAGATGAGAAAGGGTACTATGAGATTTATGTGCCCGCAAGGGAAAGTACCTATGAGATTGGAATCAAAAAAGAAGATTATGTGGAAGAAAATCTGTATGATATCGTTACCGCAGAGGATAAAATAGGAGTTTATCAGGAGACGGTTTATCTGGCGGAAAATGATGATACGAAACATCCGTGTACCATTCGCTTTTTCGATGCGCTTCAGTCAGCAGAAGACGGAAGCGGGATGATGCCGATAGAAAACGCCAATGTAGTGATACGGCGCGGTGCGAACAATAAAACCGGAGACGAAATAGGCGAATTTACGTCAGAACAGTCGGAGGTACATGTGGATTTGACACCGGGAATGTATACCGTACAAATGTCTTTGGACGGATATATGGATTCCTTTCAGTCACTGTTCGTATCGAAAGATTCAGATAATGAGGCGGATATTTATGCAACTCCGCAGCTTGCGGAAGATGAAATCCGTATTGTGCTGACATGGGGTGCCGTACCGGAGGATTTGGATTCCCATCTGTTTACGCCGGGCAGGAGTTCGGAACGGGATGCTGATTATCATGTGGCTTATTATCAGAAAGATTTACCGGATGGCAAGGCTTCTTTGGATGTGGATGATACGACGGGATACGGTCCGGAAACAACGACGATATATCACCTTGAACGCGGCCAGTATAAGTATTATGTAGCGGATTTCAGCAATTGCAGCCATGACAACGAGACAAGTTATGAGATGTCGCAGTCTTCGGCAACTGTCCGGGTATACGGGAAAGATGGTCTTCTCCAGACATTTTACGTTCCGGTCAACCGCAGCGGCGTACTTTGGGAAGTGTTTGAAATTCGTGACGGCAATATCGTTCCGCTGCAGCGATATTATGATGTAATCGGTGATAAGACGTGGTGGTCAGCCGACAAGGGGAATGCCTATGAATAATCAGAAAAGTTCCGGTTTTTTTCGGACGGCGTCGGTGTTCTACGGAATATTGACAGCTCTTTATACCATTCTGCTGGGCGGCATGGTGCTTGTCTGGATTATGTTTGCCATGACGGGGATGGTCGTGGGAGCTTCTGCACTTTTGGCACTTCACGCTGTGTTTGTAATTCTTTTTGTTATCCTGACGGGGTGTGTTGTTATGCTTCTGCATGGTACCATCCTGCTGTGGGGACCGGTACGGAGTGAAAAAACGCTTTACTATTTATATCAGGGGACAGCATTTTCCTTTTCTGTGATTGGGCTTTGCGCAGGAATCGTACTCAATGCGTTCGGACTGATGGGTGTGGCTCTCTCCATTCCTTATTACCCGGTAATGATAGGTTTCCCTATCTTTTGCGGCATTGCATTTGGTCAAAAAAGAAAACAAGATGAAGCGCTTTGGGAGCAGGAAATATCCCGGGAAAATGAGAAGACGAAATTCGGAATACGGGGAATTCAGGGGGATTATGAAGGGGTGTTTTTTCCACTGAAGCCGGATGAGAATCTGGTATTGGGGACAGACCCGCGAAACTGCCATGTTCTCTTTCAGGATCCCAGAATCAGCCGCTGTCACTGCATCATTAAGTACCGGAGCGCAGATGGCAGATATTATCTGGTGGATCAGTCGACGAACGGAACGTTTCTTCTCGACGGAACGAGACTCACATACCGTCAGCCTGCCCCCTGTCCGCCGGGAACTGTTTTTTCCATTGCGAAGGGAAGCCAGATGTTTCAGATTATATGATAAGAAAGGAGCGGGGTTTTATGAATCAGGTGCCGGCAAAATACCGTGTGTGGAGTGTTTTTATGTTTGTGTACGGCGGGCTTTATTCGTTGGGGACATTGGTATTTGTAGTAGAATTAGCGCACAGCAGTTATTGCTGTTATAGAGGAGGTTTTGAAGCATGGCCTGACGTAGTCGTAGAAGCTTTGATACACACGTTTATTTGGGGATTTGCGGCAGTTATGAATCTTCACGGCGGTGTTCTCCTGAGACGGCCGGTAAAGCGAAAAGGGATTTATCTTTTTTACGGAATTATGAGTATTTTGGAAGTGATTTATCTGCTTCTTCTTTCGATTGATTTACGCAATCGGGATATTTGGACATGCATAGCTTCCCTTATTCTGTATACGCCGGGCTGTGTTCTTACGGCCGTGATGATGCTGCAAAAAATATATCAAAATCAACCGGCTCCCCATTATTATTCAAATGAAGGAGAAGGAGCCATAAGATTTTTATCCGGTGAATATGCAGGGAAGGATATTAATCTGGTACAGGGAGAGATATTGAAAATCGGAAGTGCTGCAGAACAGGCACATTTCGTAATTCACGGCGTCGGCATAAGTCCCTGTCATGTTGAGATTTCTTATAAATCCACCGGAGACTATCTTGTGACGGATTATTCTGTGATGGGAACCTGTGTCAACGGAGAGAGATTGATTTGCGGAGTTCCCCGGAGGGTGAATCCGGACAGTTATGTGATTCTCGCAGGCGGCGAGGTTCAGATATATCTTAGATAAGAAAGGAGCGGGAAAGAAATGAAGAAAAAAATTAGTCTTGGAATGATACTTATACTGTGTTTCGTCATTTTTACCGGGTGTAAAAACGACTCTTATGTGGGAACATGGACGGTCACGAAATACGATGATAACGGAGAAAAAGACTATCAGAGTGATTTCGGTTTTAAATGGATTCTTACTTTGAATGCAGATGGAAGTTATCACGTGGAAAAAGTAACGGTTGACGAGAAAAAATGCAGTGAAAGAACCTGTAATAACTGGAATCAAAGATGGGAAAAAAATAACACCAATCCGAGATGGAAAGTAATCGACAGCAAAAAAACCGGGAGAACGGGAATTGCCTTTTGGGAAGAAGGAGAAGAAGAGGAACCGGATGAGAATGACCGGATTTCCTTTTATATCAATGATGAAGGCTGTCTGACGGATGACACAAAATGTTATGAAAGGTAAAGGAAAGGAGGAGAAAAAGTATGTATGGTGAAGAATCATCAACGAATAAATTTAAGAAGTGGGTTGTTTTTTCTTATATTTTTATGGGAATCAGTGCACTGGGACTGGTTGGAAGCATAGTAGAATGGATTGCATGGAAATCGGATTTCTTTCTTCCTTTTTCCAACTTTATATGGAGACTGTTCCGCATCGGCTCGACACCAAAGTTTCATATCATTATGGCTGTTTTTGTGGTTTTGTTTGCAGGCGGTGTAACGACCAATCTGGCAGGGGGGCTTTTGCTGAAAAAGAAGAAAAAAAGTTCGAATGCCGCTTATATCGTTTTTGCTATTTTGGACGGTGTCGGCGCCCTGTGCTGGGGCGGCATGGGAATCATCACACTCATTGACGGAATCGGTGCATATGATAAATCTTATCTGATAACGGCAGTGATTGTGAGTGTGTTTGGTCTGTTAACACTTGCTGCCATGACGGTTTCTACCATTTTTCTTTTCATGAAATGTTTTACAAAAGAGACGGAATGGGATGAAGAATTTATTGAAACTCTTACGGAAATTATTTTTACTCCTCCGGAAATAAAAACCCCCCCGGAATTTGACTGGAATTCGGGAGATAACGGCGGCAGTATTGAGCCACAGAAGATAGAAC
>CAZGDT010000020.1:0-13758 GCA_964524245.1 uncultured Eubacterium sp.
AGGATTAAAAAAGACATTGTCCGTTCTGTTTATTATGGTGTTTATTGTTGCCTGTATTTTATTGGGGCATTTTCTATTGAGGAAAATTGCCGTAAAGACAATAGCGAGAATCAATGAGCCGGTAGAAATCATGGACAGGGCAATGGGAGACCTTGCTGTTGGAAAGCTGGAAAATCATATTGAATACGGCGTATCAGATGAATTTTATAATATGATGATGAATGCCGGAAATGCGATGGAAGAGCTGAAAAAATATATTCAGAACATATCGCTGACTCTGCAGAAAATGAGCGATAAAAACATGGATTTAACAATTGAAGAGGAATATGTGGGTGATTTCGCAGAAATCAGACAGGCGCTTCTCTCCATTGTTGACAGCATGAATGCCATGTTATGTGAGATGAAAGACTCATTTGTTCAGGTAAGAACGGGAGCCGGCTCACTGGCAGAAACAGCACAATCGATGGCGGATGGTGCAGAACAGCAGTCTCTGCATATCAGAGAACTGCTGGGGCATATTGAAAAGGTATCTGCGTCTGTCCATGACAATACAGCGGCTGCAGAGGATGTTGTATCGCTTGCACAGACGTCATTGAAAAAGATGGAAGACGGAGAGAAGAAGATGGAGGATCTCACTTCTGCCATGAATCAGATTCGCAAGGAGTCCAATGAAATTGCCGGGATTATTGAAATGATTACGGGAATAGCGGAGCAGACAAATCTGCTTGCGTTGAATGCTTCCATTGAGGCGGCAAGGGCAGGTGAGCATGGTAAAGGGTTTGCCGTGGTAGCGAGTGAAATCGGCGCGTTGGCAGGTTCCAGTGCAGAAGCGTCACAAAATATTACAGATTTGATTCAGAAGAGTATGAGTGCGGTAAACAACGGTGTGGATATTACGAATGAAACCGTGGAAATCATGGCAGGAATTTCTAAGGCTTCAACAGAAATTTCCGAGAGCATTGCCGGTATTACGGAGACAAGCAGAAACCAGGATGAGTATTTGCGCAATATGTTAGAAGGTGCGAATGAGATTGCTGCTGTTATCGAGCAAAACACAGCGGCTGCAGAAGAAAGTTCTGCTTTGTCAGAAGAACTTCTCGGTAATGCAGATAGTGTTATGCAAATTATAGAACAATATAAAATTCGACAGTAATAGTGGAGAGATTTATGCAGTTGTCAGATTCTGTTCGTGTAATTAAAGGAGTAGGAGAAAAGGCTGAAAAATGCCTGCAGAAAATGCAGATTAATACCGTGGGGGATTTGCTTGAACATTATCCGAGAAGCTATGATGAGTTCAAACCGACAATTCCCGCTGTGCAGGCAAAGGCAGGGGAGACAGTTGCGATTGAAGGTTTCCTTGCTTCTGCTCCGCGAATAAACAGGCGAGGGAGCAGAACTGTTCTGACGGCTGAATTTCAGGATGCGAGTGGTTTTATAACGGTTACCTGGTTTAATATGCCGTTTCTTGCAAATCGTCTGAAAAGAGGAACACGGTATCTTCTGCGGGGAAAAGCAGAAAAGAAAAACGGCAGATTACAGGTTGTTCAACCGAAGATTTATACGAAAGAAGAATACTATCGTTTAAGAGGAAAGTTTCTGCCGATTTATCCTTTGACTGCCGGTATTACGAATAATGCGCTGATGAAAGCGGTAGAGTGTGCGCTGAAGGAGACGGAGGATTTAAGAGAATACCTGCCTGACAAAATCCGAAAAAGACAGAATCTGATTGAGTATCGTAAGGCATTGCGGCAGATTCATTTTCCGCAGAATAAAAAAGAACTGCAGGAGGGAAGAAAACGACTGGTATTTGATGAATTGTTTTTGTATACACTTGCTTTGGCTTATATGAAGAAAGCAGGAAAGAAAGAAAGTATACACCGTATCGAACCTTCCGCAGAAGTAACAGAATTTATGGAACAGCTTCCGTTCTCGCTGACGGGTGCACAGAAAAAAGTTTTTCAGGACATCCGGACGGATCTGGCAGGCGGATTTGTGATGAATCGTCTTGTGCAGGGGGATGTCGGGTCGGGAAAAACGATTGTGGCGGTACTGGCATTATTTGAGGCGGCGAAGAGGGGCGGTCAGGGAGCATTTATGGTTCCAACGGAAGTACTCGCGGCTCAGCATTATAAAAGTCTTTGTGCACTGCTTGAAAAAAAGGGGATTCGGGTCGGATTACTGACCGGGTCGATGACGGCAAAAGAGAAAAGGGAAGCAAGAGAGCATATCGCCGGCGGGGATTGGGACATTGTGATTGGCACACATGCGATCATACAGGATTCCGTTGAATTTGCAAATCTTGCGCTTGTTGTTACGGATGAACAGCACAGATTTGGCGTGAAACAAAGAGAATCACTCTATCAGAAAGGAAGAGAGCCGCATGTACTTGCCATGAGCGCAACACCGATTCCGAGAACACTTGCTCTGATTCTTTATGGCGACATGGATTTGTCTGTGATTGATGAACGGCCTGCTGACCGGCTTCCCATCAAAAATTGTGTTGTTAATACGGACTATCGTCCGAATGCCTATCATTTCATGAAAAAACAGATTGACGAGGGAAGACAGGTTTATATTATTTGTCCCATGGTGGATGAAAGTGAAGAAATGGAATTGGAAAATGTTGCCGCCTATACGGAAGAACTCCGTGAGATCTTCCCGCCGGAAGTCAGAATAGACAGTCTTCATGGGAAAATGCGACCGGCTGAAAAAGAGGAAGTGATGGGGCGTTTTGTGAAAGGAGAAACGGATCTTCTCGTGTCGACGACTGTTATTGAGGTTGGAATTGACGTACCGAACGCCACTGTAATGATGATTGAGAATGCGGAACGATTCGGACTGGCACAGCTGCATCAGCTGCGTGGACGCGTGGGACGCGGGGCATGGCAGTCTTATTGTATTTTGATGACGGCACGTGAATCCAAAGAAAGCAGGGAACGGCTTAATGTACTGGCTTCTTCGAATGATGGGTTTTATATTGCGAATGAAGATTTGAAAATCCGGGGACAGGGTGATTTGTTCGGCATCCGTCAAAGCGGAGACAGAACTTTTGTACTGGCGGATATTTATGAGGATGCTGATTTGCTTTATGAGGCGGCGAAAGAAGCGAATACATTTACCGGTGAAGAAACGGTTCTTCTTTATGAAAAAAACAGACGATTGAAAAGCCGGATGGAACAGTATTATGGTCAGGTTACGCTGTAAATGCCACTTGAAAAAAATGGCAGTATCATTTACAATGAATACTATGAAAATTTGGAAGGAATAAAGAAATGAGAGTGATTGCTGGAAAGGCAAGACGGATTCCACTTGTTTCCCCGGAAGGAAGAGAGACAAGACCGACGACGGATCGTGTTAAGGAGACATTGTTTAATATAATTCAGGACGATATACCGGGTTCCCAATTCCTGGATTTGTTCAGTGGGAGCGGCGGAATTGGCATTGAGGCGCTGAGCCGTGGGGCAAAAGAAGCCGTTTTTGTTGAATATGCAAAAAAAGCGCTCGACTGTATACACGCAAATTTGGACAAAACAAAATTGAAGGAGCAGGCAGTGATACTTCCGACGGAAGTTTCACATGGATTATCCCGACTGGGAAAGATGGGGAAGAAATTTGATATTGTTTACGCAGACCCCCCTTATCAGAAAGGATACGAAGCACAGATACTCAATTGGCTTTTGGAGTCCGAAGTCGTGAAATCGGGAACTCTTGTTATCCTGGAGTCATCACGTGAGACATTACCGGATTTCGTGAGTGAAAATGATTACGAAGTAATACGGATTAAAGAATATAAAAACAATCAACATGTCTTTCTTCGTGTCCGCTGAACGATGCGAAGAGGCGAGAAAAGGAGAATATTATGAACCCATCAAGAATTGAAAAGGCGATTGACGAGATTTACAATTATGTAGAAGAATGCAAACCATCAAAACTTTATCCAAGCAAAGTGGTTGTAGACCGTGAGCAGTTGTATGATTTGTTGGATGAACTTCGTCTCTGTGCACCGGAAGAAATTAAGAGATATCAGAAAATTATTACGAATCGGGACGGTATTCTGAACGAGGCGCAGCAACGTGCAGAAGACATGGTTTCTCAGGCACAGCAGCAGACGGCGCAGATTTTGGATCAGAGTGAAATCGTTCAGACGGCTTACCAGCGCGCTGAGGATATTATGAGACAGGCGAATGAAGAAGCTCAGCGACTTGTGGATGCGGCAGAGAACGAAAGTGAACAAATGAGAAAAGCTTCTCTTATCTATACGAATGATTTGCTTTCGGAAGCACAGATGCATATGGAAGAATCATTGAAGGAAATTGACAATAAATCCCGGATGCTGACGAGTGCATTGAAGAACAGCATTCAGCTTGTGAAGAGTAACAGGGAAGAACTGCACACGCAGTTAGAACCGGAGAAAAAAGTGACGGAATCTCCTGTTGAGCAGGATCCTGCAGAGATGGAGCAGTTACAGCCGCAGCCACAGAAACAGGAGGAGTTTAATGTGCCGGAAGGAGCATTCTTAAAAGAATCGGAACAGTAGGAAGCCGAGCAGGGTGGAAATGCCCGCATTGATTAATTTATTGAACAAATAACAGACGATGGAAAGTCCTGATTGTGAAAGAACGCTGCCTGTCTGGGCGGTGGCAGAAAGGCCGCCGAAGGCAAGCAGACCGGCAGTCAGGACTTCTTTTGTTAAGAGCGGAAGAGAAGATATTTTCAGGTAGGAAATGCCGCTTGTTATTTCCAGTGCTCCAAGACAAAGAATACCGGTTATGCGCGAAGGAGAAAGGAATAATCGGATAAACTGCCCAAGAATGGAAAAAATAATTACATAACCGCCGATTTTTGCGATGAGTATAAAGCTATCCAATATGATTTTGTCGACAAGAGAGGTCAGCGGTATATCGGAACGTGATTCATCAGCGGAAGCTGTCTGAGGTAAATGAAAGTTTTTAGTTCTTTTTTTCTTTTTTAACAGGTAATAAAAAAGAAAACTGCCCGTGAACCCTGATATAATTATAATTGCATAGAAAATCAGGGCAGAAACAAGTGTCATATGTAGAAGGGAGAAACAACAGAAAGAAAGAATAAACATCGGGCTTGGGTTATTAACAAAGCCAAGATAAAAATAAGACTGTTCCCGTGTAAGAAGTCCCTGTTTGTAATGTTCTGCCACAAGGGATGCACCGGCAGGATAACCGCAGAGAAGTCCGAGAAGAAGAAATGATTTATGTGATGCTGCCTTCGGCAGACAGAATTGGAAAAGACGGAGTCCGATAAAGAATGGAAGCAGAGTCGGAATCAGCTCATTAATCCACAGAACGGAGCCGTATTTGCTGCCTCGGACGGCTTCTTCCGGAAAAAACAAAAGAAGGACAAGGAACAAAAGAGAACAAACAATCATATAAGTACACCGGAGTTCTTTTTAATTATACTATGCGGTAATGATGGACAAATAGAAGTCATTTGTGTTACGATATTTGTAATTTATGGTGAAGGGAAGGAATATTCATGAGCGAAAAATCTGAGATGATGATTGAAGCAATCTTAAACAGTTATCAGGAGTATCCGATGACGGTTCGAACCGATACGGAAAATATTGTGAATAAGAATGTTCTGATACAGGTGATAGAGGAATTAAGACGTGTTTTGTTTCCGGGTTTTTTTGATACGAATCGGGTGCGGAGCGAATACATCAAATATCTGGTCGGAGACCGAATGGAATTCATACAGTATCATTTACGCAAGCAGATAGCCAGAGTGATGGGAAATGAGGAAGTTTGTGATTCCTGCCCTAAATCGACGGTGTCTTCGCAAGCTGAAGAAATTGTGGAGAAATTTCTTCTGAAAATTCCACAAATAAGAGAATATCTTTACACGGATGTGCAGGCGGCTTATGACGGAGACCCTGCGGCATACAGCACGGACGAAGTGATTTTTTCATATCCCGGGATATTTGCCATTACCGTATACAGGGTGGCGCATGAACTGGTTCTTTTGGATGTTCCGCTGATTCCGCGCATTATGACGGAATATGCACATAGTCTCACGGGAATTGATATCAATCCGGGTGCTTCAATAGGAAAGTATTTCTGCATTGATCATGGAACCGGAATTGTCATTGGTGAAACGACGACAATTGGAGAACATGTAAAAATATATCAGGGTGTTACGCTGGGAGCGTTGTCGACAAAAAGAGGACAGCTTCTCAAAGGGGAAAAAAGACATCCTACAATTGGAAATTATGTTACGATATATTCCGGTACATCCGTGCTGGGAGGAGACACCATAATCGGTGACGGCGTAACAATTGGCGGTAATGCTTTTATTGTTGAGTCGATTTCTGCCGGCATGAAAGTGAATGTAAAAAATCCGGAGCTTGAATACAGCAGGGGGTGATTTTTCACTTGTCAATTCAGGTATTCAGGCGTATAATTGTACGAGGTAGAAAAGGGAGATAGTGATGATACACTACGCTCCGGAATTGGAGGTTATTATGAAAGTTTTAGTTATTAATTGTGGAAGTTCTTCGCTGAAATATCAGCTGATTGACTCAGAAACAGAAAAAGCATTGGCAGTTGGATTGTGTGAAAGAATCGGAATTGACGGAAGATTGAATCACACGCCGGATGGTGGGGAAAAAGTTGTCATCAATCAGGATATGCCGGACCATCAGGTTGCCATTCGCATGGTATTGGATGCGTTAACAAACGAACAGTATGGTGTAATCAGCGAATTAAGTGAAATAGATGCGGTAGGTCACCGTCTGGTACATGGTGGAGAGAAATTCACCCAATCCGTTATTATTGATGAAGAAGTTATTGCGGGTGTAGAAGAGTGCAGTCCGCTGGCTCCGTTACATAATCCGGCCAATCTGATTGGTGTGCGTGCCTGTCAGTCAATCATGCCGGGAGTGCCTAATATTGGTGTCTTTGATACCGCATTTCATCAGACAATGGAACCGGTTGCGTATATGTACGGGCTTCCATATGAGTATTATGAGAATTATAAAGTACGCCGGTACGGTTTCCATGGAACAAGTCACAGTTTTGTTTCCAAACGTGCCATGCAGATGTTAAATCTGGATCCGGAAAATTCCAAACTGATTGTGTGTCATCTTGGAAACGGTTCCAGTATTTCAGCAATAAAGAATGGAAAAGTAGTAGATACCAGCATGGGAATGACGCCGATGGAGGGACTCGTAATGGGAACCCGTTGTGGTGACATGGATCCAACCATTGTAGAGTATCTGGCTCATTCTTTGAATAAGTCATTGGAAGAAGTAATGGTTATTTTGAATAAGAAGTCGGGTGTTCTCGGACTTTCCGGTGGTGTTTCCAGCGATTTCCGTGATCTTGACAAGGCTTCCAATGAAGGAAATGAAAAAGCAAAACTTGCCGTTGAGGTATTCAGTTACCGTACAGCTAAGTACATTGGCTCCTATATAGCAGCCATGGATGGTGTGGATGCCATTGTTTTCACGGCCGGACTCGGTGAAAATAATGTTGTAGTCCGTGAGCAGGTTCTGGAACATTTTGGTTACATGGCAATTACACTTGATAAGGATGCAAATGCGATTCGCGGTGAAGAAAAAATCATTTCGACTCCGGATTCTAAAGTGACCGTCGCTGTGATTCCGACGAATGAGGAACTTGCCATTGCACATGAAACTGTCGCACTTTTGAAATAACAAAAAAGGGAGAAAGATTATGAAAACAAGAATTATTAGTAAAATGTGGATATTTACATTATTGATAGCTGCATTGCCGATGGTATTTAATGTGACGGCAAAGGCAGAAGAGCCTGCCACAGAACAGCCCGCTGCAGTACAGCCTGCGGCAACACCGTCTCCGGTAACGCTTCCGACGGCGGTAAATGATTATAAGCAGGGAAAAGTATATAAGATTACACCAAAGACAAAACCTTTGAAAAAATCCAAATATACAAAATCATCTCTGTATAATAAAAAGACACGTACCTATTTTGCCATTCGTTCTTACATGGAAAAGTTCGAAAAAGCCGGAAAAGGAACGCTTGTCCTGAAAAAAGGAACTTATACAATTACAAATACGATTCAGGTACCATCCAATGTTACAATTATCTTCGAAAAAGGAGCAAAAATTGTCAAGGGGACAAAGACAGGCGTGAAGAAAATGCCGGCATCCGTAACGATTTTTCAATTAATTAAACCTTCAAATGCAAAGAAAAAAGGTGTGTACGGCGGACATAACGGGGAAAGCAACATCCATTTTGTCGGAAAAGGAAAAAACAGCATAAACTTAAAATACATGAATAAAAGTATTGCTTTTGTGCTTGGGCACAATAAGGATGTCACGATTAGTAAGTTAAACTTTTCCAATATGAATGGTGCGCATTTTATCGAAATGGATGCTTCACAGAATATTCAGGTTACAAATTGTTCTTTTAAGAATATTAAAAAAGGCTCCGATATGGTAAAAGAAGCAATTAATCTTGACACACCGGATAAAGCAACGCAGGGATTTAATAATGACTGGACGAACTATGATAAGACGCCAAATGAGAATATTCTGATTCAGAACTGTCGTTTTTCCAATCTTGGCCGGGCAGTGGGAACACATAAATACAGCGCCAACGGCAGTGACCAGATTTATCACACCGGGATTGTGATGCGTGGTAATACGATTACGAATATGAAATGGGATTCGCCGATTCGTGTTATGAACTGGAAAGATTCCATTATTGAAAATAATACGATTACTACCGTTAAGCAGTCCGGAAAGAAAGATACAAGAGGAATTCTTGTAAGCGGAGCAGTAAATGTATCGATTCGCAGAAATAAAATCAGCAAGATGGGAAGAGCGATTCAGTATATAGCATGGAAAAACAGTGGCCCCGGTTCTCAGTATCCGATTACTTATAATGAGGTGTCCGATGCCAATAAAGCAGATTTGCAGACAAATATTGGGAAGAAGTTATCGACAAAAGAATATTTTGTACGGATTTGCCCGACATATAACGTGTTTACAAATGCTGAGAAAATAGCGATTAAACGTGGCTGACTGTGATGGCTCAGAATTGAAATCAGATTGGAGAAGGTATGGAGATTGAGGAAGTACGGGAAAAAGCAGTAAGTATTCGGGAAAATGTTGAAAAAGTCATAGTGGGAAAACCGGAAGTTATCGATTTTGTGTTAAGTGCTTTTTTGGCAGGCGGTCATGTGTTATTGGAAGATGTACCGGGGACAGGGAAAACAATGCTTGCCAAAGCATTGGCGGCTTCTTTGGATATGGAAGTTAAGCGAATCCAGTTTACACCGGATTTATTGCCGGGTGATATAACGGGAATTCAGTTTTTTAATCAAAAAGAAGGAGACTTTTGTTTTCGGGAAGGTGGAATATTTACGAATATTCTTCTTGCGGACGAGATAAATCGGGCAACACCGCGTACACAGTCCGCTTTGTTGGAGTGTATGCAGGAAGGACAGGCGACGATAGATGGAGAGACAAAACCGCTGCCAACGCCGTTCTTTGTTATTGCGACGCAAAATCCGATAGAAACTTCCGGTACCTTTCCACTTCCGGAAGCAGAACTTGACCGGTTTCTCATGCAGATTCCCATGGGATATCCAAAGAGGGAAGAAGAAAAAGAAATTTTAAAACGTTTTGCTGCTAAGAATCCTCTGGAAGAGATTGTTCCTGTTTGTGACAGTAAACAGTGGCAGGAGATGCAAAAAGCATGTGAGAAGGTATTTGTTCATGATATTATTATGGATTATCTTCTTGACATGGTAGAAGCTACCCGGACGCACAAAAAAATGACATTAGGTGTCAGTTCGCGTGGTGCAATTGCTTTTTTGAAAGTTGTAAAATGTTACAGTGCTCTGCGTGGAGAAACATTTGTAACACCGGATACGGTAAAGAAATTAGCACCGTATGTGTTGGGACACCGTGTCATTCTGGAGGATGTTTACAGTAGTAAGAAAAAGGCAACCGAGTATATAGAAGAAATTACGCATTCTATTACAGCGCCTACGGAGGATTTTTCGAAGTGATATATCTGCTTGTGGCTGCCCTTATTCCGCTTGCCTGTTATGGAATTATGACCCGGCATTATGAAAAGCACTGGATGGAAGATTTTGAAGTGAATGTTGCTTTTTCAGAGGAAGAAGCAGGAGTGGGGGACAGTCTCTATCTGTATGAAACGGCCGTCAACAAAAAGAAAATGAAATTGCCGACGATATGTGTTAAGTTTGCTGCGTCTCGTTTTCTTTTGTTTGAAGACGAAACGCAGGGAACCGTCTCGGATTATTTTTACCGGAATGATGTCATGAACATCGGCGGCTTTCAGAAAGTACGCCGAAAACTTCGTTTCACCTGTAAAAAGAGGGGGCTGTATTCTGTTCGTGATGGAGAATTAGTCAGTTATGATATGCTGTATTCAAGGTCTTTTGTACATCATTTAGAATTCGATGCGAAACTTCTTGTATATCCGGCACTGGTTTCCGTGGAACCGTTTATTCCATTCTTTCAATCAGGAAATGGCTGTATGAAAACGGATACACCTCTCTTTGAAGACCCCTTTTCTTATGTAGGGGTCAGAGAATATACGCCGCAGGATTCCATGCGGAAAATTCATTGGAAAGCATCTGCCCGAATGGGAGAATGGCAGGTAAAAACAACGGAATATACGGCGGCGTCTCCTGTCATAATATTATTAAATTTAGAATCGCCGGGTGTCTTTACTCTTGTTGATGTTATGGAAAGCAGTATTTGTCTTGCTCATTCTTTGGTTTATTATTTATGTAGTCGTGGTGTGCCGACAGGACTTGTTGTTTCGGGAAACGAGAAAATTCGTTTGGAGGGAAAAGGACGACAACAGATTGCTGCTGTGCGAAGGGCATTGGCGATGGTTGCTTATGACAATGTGAGTTGCCGCGGAGAGGATTTATTGGAGCGCGAAATGCCGCGTGTTCCGGTTGATGACAGAGTGATTTTGATTTCTGCTGCCGGTAAAAAGCCAATACAGGAGATGGCAGAGCGTATGTATCGCCGGGTAAATGGTAAATTCATGTGGATTGCTCCGATGTTGTCAGAGAAGGGAGATGACAATGAATTACGGGAAGTTTCTCCACGACTGGAGCATTGTCTTGTGAAATGGGGTGGCTGCTGATGACAGAATATAATAAATTATATATTCTTCGTTTTTATTATCATTATTTGCTTATATTGACCGTTGTAACTTCATTATTTTTCTGGTTTCAGGGAGATGCCGCATCATTTGCATTTGCGGTCCTTCTTCTTGTCCTTCCCTGTGTCTTTTTGTTTCATTTGAAGAGAGAAAAAGAAGAAAAACTGCCGGGGTGTCATCCGGGATTTTTAGTCTTGGCAGCGATGGTGGCGACTCCGGGTACTATTGTATACGAGGGAGATCCCAATGTATATATCTGTCTTCTGTTTTATACACTTGCTGCCGTTGCAGTAATGGGTAACCATTATATAAAAAGACGTTATTATGTATTATATTGTAATCCGAGCGTTACGGAAGAAACGAGAATTTCGGCAGGAAAACTCCGAAAAAAGACGTTATGGCGTATGGGATTATTTACCGGAACGGCGATGTTTGCCTGTGTGTTCTTGTTCATGTCAATGCCGGAGATGCAATTGCAAAAGCAGGAAAAGAAAACAACGCAAGAGGAAAAAAAGAAAATTGAGCCGGTGCGGCGTACGGAAAAGAAAAGCGATGTGCAGAAGAAAATACAGGAAGAGAATGAGAAGGCAACAGGTAATTTTTGGCTGCAGTTATTACGCTATTTTTGTATACTTATACTGCTGATTCTTGCTGCGCTGCTTGTTGTTTACGGAATTGTATGTTTGATTCGCCGTCTGCTCCATCGTAAAAAGAAAGTAATCGTCGAGTACGAGGAACAAAGTGAGAAGACAACGCCGTTTCAGGATGTGATTTCACTTGTACCGAGGGTCAGGAATAAAGAAATGTTTTCCGGGGGAAGAGGCGGTCAGATTCGTAAAACCTTTTACCGATATGTACGAAAAGGGGCGGGAAAGGAAAGCATTGATGCTTCACTTTCACCGCGGGAAATGAATCAAAGATACCTGGCAGATGGGGAAAAAGAGAACTATCTTGTACATTTGTATGAAAGAGTTCGTTATATGAATGATGAAATTTCTGACGAGGATTGGGAACAGTGGCAGCGGATTGTTAACATGAAGCATGCTAAATATTGAAATTATGAAAAAATAATGATATACTGATTTCATATTAATTAAAATTGTAAAATGGAGGGATTAGGAATGAGAAAAGGGACTAAATATAGGCGCCTGACTGCTGTTTTGCTGTCATTTGTTTTGGTGTTGACCTTGTGTGATATCGCGGTGTTTTCGGATAATAAGGTCAAAGCCGAGACATCACTGAGCAATCCGACGATAAATGAAGGTGTCACGACATGGGATTGTATTTATTTTGGAAATTACTACCAGAGTAACAGTACAACGAAAGAGCCGATTAAGTGGCGGGTGTTGTCTGTAAATGGAAACGATGCCTTTTTGCTGGCGGATCAGAATCTGGACTGTCGGTCGTACAACGGAGCAAACGCAGGTATAACATGGGAAAAGTGTGCCCTGCGTACATGGTTGAATGACACGTTTTTTTCTGCAGCATTTGCATCTGCTGAGCAGGCAGCGATAAAAAAAACAACAGTCGTGAATGATGATAATCCTGAATACAATACCGAAGGCGGCGTTGATACGGAAGATAAAGTTTATCTTCTGTCGATCGCGGAAGTAAGTAATGCGTCATATGGATTTGACACAAAATTTTCAAAAAAAAGTGAAACTAGAGAAGCAAAAAACACGGCTTATGTGAATGGAAGAGGAGTTTATACAGAGAACAATTGTGGGGTATGGTGGCTGCGCTCACCGGGTGGTGGTACCGGTGAGGATGTTGCAGTTGCCATTGTTGGCGCTAATGGGAAAGGAAGTACCACTGGTTACATGGCTTTCTCAGATTCTGCTGCTGTCCGCCCCGTATTGCATTTAAATCTTTCCGATACGACTCTTTGGAGTTATGCAGGAAAAGTCAAATCAAATGATGGGAGTACCGTTCCGACGGCAACGCCAACGGTGGAACCGACAGCGACTCCGACCGTGGAACCGACGGCAACGCCAACGGTGAAACCGACAGCAACGCCAACAGTGGAACCGACGGCAACGCCGACCGTGGAACCGACGGCAACGCCAACGGTGAAACCGACAGCAACGCCAACAGTGGAACCGACGGCAACGCCGACGACAGAACCGACGGTAACCCCGACGACAGAACCGACGGTAACCCCGAAAACAAAACCGACAGCAACTCCGCTGGTATCGGAATCAGGGACCGATGTTGTGACGACAACTTCAAGCGATTCCGTATTAACAGCCGGACCGGAGAAAATGGTTGTTCGGGCATATGCAGGATGGAAAGGAAATAAATTTAAGGTATCGTGGGAAAAAGTACAAAATGCCACAGAATACCGGGTGTATGCTTCCGTTTGCAAGAATAAGAAAAATGTCAAATCACTTGCTAAGACTGTTAAAGGAACGAAAAGTTCAGCCGTTCTGAAAAAAATAGAGAAAAAGAAGATTCAGAAAAAGAAAGAATATAAGATTATAGTAAAAGCATATCGGACAATAAACGGAAAGAAAGTCTGCATAGGGACAAGTGCGATATCTCATGTGGCCGGGAAGAGCAATAAGACATATACAAATGCAAAGAAAGTGAAAT
>CAZGDT010000021.1:0-13596 GCA_964524245.1 uncultured Eubacterium sp.
TCTTTTATCTTCATATAAATTGTAACGTTCCACTGTGACCCGAAGTTCATCCAGAACACGTGTAATTTTTTCAAGAACGTACAGTGTCGGATCATCAATCAGACCCCTTCCGCCATAATAAATATTAACTTTCATACGTAACCTCCATTCGGATAAACTTCATCATAACAATCGAAATCAATACACCTGCCGCAAACCCTCCTATATGGGCTGCATTGTCAATCGTGGGATCCTGCAGTCCGCTGTATATACTAATCGCAATGTACAGCAGATATCTGGGAACTTCCGATGACAGACGGCCTCTGTTTCCTGCTATCAAAAGAACCAGAAGAGCACCCATCAAACCGTAAATTGCTCCGGAGGCACCGCAGGAAACCGTATCCTGACCAACATATACATTATATATGATAGACGTCACACCTGCAAGAATTCCCGACAGAAAATATAAGAGGAAAAATCTTACTTTTCCGGTTACACGCTCCAGTGAATATCCCAAAACCAAAAGAGAAATCATATTGTTAAACAGATGGTCGAATCCAAAGTGAAGGAAAAAATGCGTAACCAAACGGTATAGTTCATGTTGTTCTAGCACAAGCGGATCATAAACGGCTCCCATCTGAATCATGTAATCCGGGTCATAACTGGAGCCTGAAAACTCGACATATAAATAGACAGCCGCGTTAATCAGTATCAATATAAGCGTCACAATCGGAATTTTGCCTTCTCTTCTCATATTTCTTCCTCTTTTTTCTACTTTGTGATATGATGAATTGTAACACAGATTGAAAATCCGGTCAATGAATCGGGGAAAGGATATCATATGAAAGTTCATATATATGCAGACAAAAATAACACAAAAAACATTCTTTCCCTACTGGAAGACCAGGGATATATTCTCCCCTGTAATTGTCATAGTTTGCGACGATGCAATGGAAAGAATTATTCTTTTGACTGTTCCCGGATTCCTCACGAATCCTGTTTTGTGGATCTCCCCCTTTCCTCACAGCCGATACAGAGTGTCGGTCCAGATAAAATGACACCGGTTTCCGGATTTGCTGACACACTGCTTATTGATATAGGAACAACAACCGTTGCGCTTGCACTTATTGACTCAGAAAGCGGAGAACTCCGCCAAAGCGCTGCTTTTGCCAATCCGCAGATTTCATACGGCGCAGACGTTATATCCCGAATTCATGCGGCCTCCACAAAAGCATTGCCGGAAATGCAGCACTGTATTCAGTCCGCCCTGGAACATGAAATCCACCGTCTGTGTCGTAAAAATCATCAGAATTCAGCTTCTCTCCGTTTTTGTTATATTGGCGGAAACACAGTTATGATTCATCTGCTGATGGGATACGACTGCTCCACTCTTGGGCACAGTCCTTTTTCCATCCCGCTTCCTTCCCCGAAACCTTTTTTCCGGAAGAGCTGTCTGGTAACTATTGCTCCGTGGATTTCCGCTTTTATCGGCGGCGACATTACCTCCGGGCTCTCCGCCTGTGAAATAACAAAAACAGATTCCACGGCTCTTTTTGTAGATTTGGGCACTAACGGGGAAATGGTTCTTCACCACAAAAACAATTTTTGGGCCACCTCAACCGCAGCCGGTCCGGCTCTCGAAGGTGCCGGTCTGTCCTGTGGCTGTCCGGCCATTCCCGGTGCCATTGACAGTATCCGCCTGAAAAGAAAAGCTCCCATATTGCATACAATCGGCAACCGCTACCCTGTCGGTTTGTGTGGTTCCGGTGCCATCAGTCTCTGTGCAGAACTTCTTCGAAAAAGATACATTTCAAAAGATGGAATTCTGACGGACCTCTTCCCATCAGATGGGATTCTCCTCTCGAGGAATCCTCAGGGAACCCCTCTGCTCTTTACTGCTGATGACCTTCGCAGTATCCAGTTATCCACGGCGGCCATCGCGGCCGGTATTGATATGCTTCTGGAAGAGGCGCATATTACTTCTTCTGACATTGAAATATTATATCTGGGCGGTGGATTCGGTTTTTATCTGTCACTCGCTGATTGTGAAACAATTGGGATTTTTTCTGATATTCCAATTTCGCGAATCCGTGTAATGGGTAATACCTGCCTGCAGGGGCTCTATCATCATGCCACGCAAAAAATTCCATTCCATATCCCAAAGTCCTTCCATTCCATTAATCCGGCTGACTCTCCGTGCTTTCGAAAACACTTTATCCGACACATGGTCTTTCCGTAATTTCAACAACATATTCCCCCTGACCAAATCGCAATACATCTCCATCCCTGACAGATTTTTTCTCCCACGGCACAAGTCGTTCTTCGTTGTAATATGTTCCGGAATCCGACTCTTCATCCATGACAAATACCGTTTCGCCATCTTTTAAAAATCTTGCGTGAACACGGCTTACTCCTCCGGCAGTAAGTATTGCATCTGCCTGTTCTTTGTCAGCCCCTACGCAAAAGGGATAATAGGATAATGGGATTGGCAGCTCGCTGCCCCGGCACGGAATCAGGCATGCCGTCTTCCTTCCCTCTTTCTCCCATTGCATATCATTTCTTTTTTTCATTGGCCAAACCTTCCATGCACCATATCCTGCCGTTCCGAGAAAAAATATGCCGGCTCCGACCGCCATATTCCAGTCTGTATCACCCGACACCGGAAGCTGAAACACTCCACAATACCAGATTACAACAGGAATGGCCATCCCCAAAAAAAGGAAGATAAAGGAAAGAATATACTCCTTCCATTGAACGTTCTTCTCTTTTCGGGAAACATTTGCCCGAACAACTTCCTGCCTTTCCCTTTTCGGTTTGTTCTCTTTTTTCCTTTCCGCCCCATGAAAATCTTCAATATAGGATATCAGCTGCTGCGTCGTAGTTCCCCCCTCCAGTGCTTTTTGATGAATGTCATAAACAAGAAACATCAAATTCGAATCCTGCTGATTTGTATGATTCATAATAAATTCAAGTAACCGGACAATTGACGCCATACCATAATCCGAAGACTCCGGGTGATAAATGGCATATACCGTTTCCGTCCCGGAATTAATATAAAGATCCGATGCATTCATGACAACACCGTTTTCATCCAGCAGATACTCTCCCAAGCACTCCGGAAGAGAAAAAATCTGAATAAGTATATTTTTTACCTGCTCCATATTTGCTCCGGAAAGATAACTTTCCAGCGGAATCATCCCTGACAAATCATAAATATATTGTTTTTGTCCATCAATCCGGGTAATCTCCATTGGAAGAAAACCGGGAATATTCTGATATAAAAACATTCTGTCACTCACGGTTTCCTCTCCGCTTCCCGGAATTCTTACATACTTTTTCATTCCTTCCTGTATCAGTTCCTTCTCCATTACAATCTCCTTTCCGACATTTTCCGCCTCACTTCCCCTTGTCTTTCAATAAATCCGCATCCCACTTATATTTCATGGGCGTCGGAATCTCCACACATACGGCAATCGTGTCCTCTTCTTTTTTCCCTGTAAACAGTGACTTTATTCCACTTATGGAAATTGGAATTTTGTATTTTATTTTTACTTCGACACCCGCCATCTGTTTCTTTGCTTTTACTTTCTGAATCCGCATCATATACATGGAATCGGATAATTTATCTTTTATTTCTTTTTCCCACCGGTCAGATACCTCCCTGCTGCCTCTCTGAAAATGTTCATCAACAAGATTACCGGCCATGGCTCCCACTATTGTCCGATCATGAACATAAAAACTTCCATACATTAATGCCAACAAAACCCACAGGCAGATGGAAAAAACGAAAACGGCTTCTACTGTATAAGCTGCTCTCCTCATAAAAGTATCACCACCCCATAGGCAACCGTCGTAAAGGGGATGAAAGGAATACGATATTTTTTCCCTACCCGGCGGAAAACAAGAAGGAAACCGGATACAAAAGAAGCCAGAACCAGACTGCATAATAAAAGCTCCACATTCCGAAAAAAGCCAAGGGCAATCCCCGTCAATAAATACACGAGCGCATCCCCTTCTCCTATTGCTCCTTCTGTTGCCTTACTCAACAAATATAAAATAATGCCAACTACCAAACCGGAACACAAAAACAACCATCCTTTTCCGTTTATAATCTGCACTCCTGCAAGAACCGGGAAACATAGAATTCCGGGAAGCAGTGGGATCTCTTTCCGCCGCCTGTCAAATACTGCCATAACAATCAGATAAATACCTGTGATCCACATCGTAATCATTTTCATTGTTATTACTCCTTTCCGCATTTACTGCAGGGTGCTCTTTTGCCAACCTCGCAAAGCCGTATTCCCCGTATGTTTCTTTTTAATCCGCTGCATGATGCTGATGTATGAAAACAATCTCCATAGGAAGTAATCCGGACAGTGTCGTTTTCTTCCAAAATTTCCCCTTTTACACATCGGGAACAGGATTTATATTTTGCTCCGCTTTCATTTCGCAGATTTTCCAAATCTGAATATAGCACTTCCGAAATACTCAGATCTAAATAATGACACTCTCTTGTACGGTGATATACATTTCCTGTTTCTGTAATATAAACAATGTCATCCTCCATCACTTCCTTTTCCCGACGTTCCACACCTGTAAACGCCCGCATATGTACACGCTGACGAAAATGACAATTCCCCGTTCCTATAATGGAAAATGGCGTCGACATCCGATAAACAGCCACCAAATCAATTTCATCATTTTCTTCAAACAGCCGGGATTCCAACAGCGAAATTTTCCCAATCGGGTCAGACAGATATAAATTGATTTTTGCCGTATAATATGCCCTGCTTTCTAAAATTTTACTTTCTGTTGCTCCGTATTCAGCAGAAGCTTCTCTTGCCACCCTTGTCAGAACGGCCTGCACTTCATTCTGACATCGTATCATCTGTCCCAAATAACCAACCAAAATCATTGCAAACAAAAAAATGGGCAAAATCAAAGAAGCTTCAACCGTCATGGAAGCACTTTTTTCTTTTATTTTCAAGTCATGCTCCTTTCCGATACTCGAGGTGAGGAAGGGTATTCTATTACACAAAGTTCATAAGTTACAATAATGTAAATGTTTTTATTATTTGTTTAGTTAGGATTTGGTGGATCAATCCTCTGTTTTATTTTTATAGAATACCCTTCCTCACCTCGATTGACCTTTATTGATAATAACCGGCCCATATCTCACACATTATCTGACACTCATTTATACTTCTTCCAAGCAGCTTTTCAAGAGGAACCATCCGGAAAAAACGTGAAGGAAAGCGAAAATCACCCTGAACTTTCATTTCATAGACACAGCTTCCCAGGTTAAAACTGCTGTACCCGTTTTTCTTCATGCCTGCCTGTATCAAATCCATAATTCGGTAACGACGGGTATTCTGGCCGGTCAGCGCAAGGAAGAGCAAAATATATTCTGTGTATCCAAAAGAATTCTTCTTTTCTTTTTCAAATTTTTTTGCCCTCTCTGCCAAAGAGTCGTGACCCATTTGTACAATTTCCGTAAAGCCCGTAACAATATGCTTTTTACTCTTTATCACCGGAACGTGCCTGTTTTGCAATATTGCCGTAATATCAACCAGGCTTTCTGACAGACTCCATGTAAGTAAAATCAATGTCTGCGTCAATTTAATCAGAGGCGCCAGCCCCGTAAAACCAACAATGGCTGCCGCAGCGGCATACGCTTCCTTTTTTCGAACAGAATCCTGTTCCAACGCTATGAAATTCACAACAGTCCTTATCAGTAGAATCCGATTCAGCACACTTTTCAGATTTTCCTGATCCGACGCTTTCCCTGCAACAACATATTCCCACCCATAATCCAACGGCTGTTTCCACGTTCCTTCAATTTTTTCTTCGTAGCCGCCAAACTGGCGCAGGATATATTGATCCAGACAAAATTCGTTCATCCCATACGTTGCCATATCACCTAAAATGCCGGATAACGAAACATCATCCGCTGACACAAACGAGGATACCCTGTCTCCATAATTTTCTCCGTCTTCTCTCTGTACTTTGTAATACTCTGCGTACGAATCCGGGTTGGATATGGTTTTTTTTGACAAAGCCGACGGTTTTTCGCAAACTAGATTCAGAATTCCCTTTTGCCATGCATCACCAAACGAATCCTTAGGATTATCGCCTCCGCCCATTTCTTCTGCCCCTGTATAATCAAAGGCTATTGAAACCGTATCATAATCTTTCCAAAGAGCCGACAATTCTTTTTTGCACTCCTTAACCGAATGCGAATTCAGCTTCTTCTCCGTCTGTTCCAGAATTTCCTTATTTCTTTCCAATGCCGGCAGATTCTCTGACAGAGACGCAAGCATTCGGTCATGCTCATCCGTGCTATCTCCCTTATATCCTGCAATCCCTTTCACGATTTTTTCTCCCGTGCTGATTGCCTTTTTCGTTTTTTCTTTCACCCGCCGAATCCGGGCAAGAAAAGATGCCTTGTCGGAAATGCTCCATGTTTTAACGGAATCATCTATATGCGGCTTCATCACCTTCCAGACTGCGCCTTCTGTCACTCCAAAATTCTGTCCCTGTTTTTTCCCGACGGCAAACATTTTCACAAACTCATCTTCGCATGTTATTTTCCCGTCAGAAACAGAAATACCGTCTACCAGTTTCATTAGCTCCAACAGTTCCGTATCCATCTTCGCAGCCTTTTCTTCCTGTTCAACATTTTCTTCAATCTTTTTTGCCTGTTCTTCCACATCTGACAATTCTTTCGAACATGAAAGAAACTTTTCCATCTGTTCTTTCGTTACCACACGCCCCATATAGGAATTAATCTCTTTCTGTAATGCAGCTGCTCCATCGTCGCCCGGATATACATAATCGGATACCTCAATTTTTTCCAGGCCTCCTTCCAGAAAATCCATGTCTCTGTCTCCGGCCGCCGAGAATGTATCGCCAATGTATTCCCCCATAACTTTTTCATACGGAGTCCCCGCTTTTTCTATAAAAAACAATCCATAATGTTCATAAAGAGGTCTGCTGTACTCTGTCAAAAGGGCTTCCGCTGATGTACGAAGTATTCTTCCTGCATAGTTTCTGCACACACGATAACGTGCTGTCTCAAGCAATGTGCCAAATAAAGCAAAAATTAAAATCGATATCAGAGAAAGAAAAACGGTGATGGAGCCTCTCGCCCTAAGCAAGGATACTCCCCGTATCTTTGGTGAAATTCTTAAATGCTTTCGTTACTACATTTGTTATCTTTGTCTTAAATACAAGTACCAACGCAATCAAAATAACCAAAATCAGAATTAATTCCACCACACCGACAGCATCTTCTTCCTGAAAATAGTACCTTATGTTATTCATGATATTAACCTCCTTTTTGTACACGGTCTGAACCGCTTTTGTTTACATTGTCATAAATGCCGGAACCATAATAATTCCCATTACTATACCAAGCATTACCATCATTGGAAACAATAATTTCGTTCCTGCTTTTTCTCCTAACTGCAGTGCTCTCGCCTTTCTCTGTTCCAGAGATTCCAGTGCTTCTGTTTCCAAAATGGCAAGAAGTCCCTCTGCTCCCTTTTTCATATTTTGCGTAATAACGGAAGCAAATCTCAAATAAGGTAACAACCGGCATCTTTTACCAAATCGTTCAATTGCTTTCGTCTCTGATACACCATCCTTCATCTCCTGCAAAAGGACACAGAGTTCTTCATATACATATCTTTTCTTTCCACCATCCTTTCTCTCTGTTTCATACTCATAAACCAAACGTTCCACTACTTTACGCACCGTCATTCCCGCACCCAGAAGAAGCATAAACTTATTTACAATTCCGGGATGATCCAGTAAAAGCTGCGCTTCTCTTGCTTTCTGCTCCTTCTTTTGCTGTTCACGCCAGATTAACGGCAAAAGCAATATTACAGCCAGCACAAGATATACGGGAAGGAAGTTTTTTCCTTTTTCTTCCATTGAATACTCCAGCGTTGCCGTACCAATCCGCTTCGGCAATTCAACCTTTTCTTTATCTGCCTGCGCCCGGATACTTTCGTTCACCGTTTTTTTGAGTTGCGTCCGCCACTCCTCTTCCGGCGTAAATTTTTTCGTATCAATATGGAATTCGAAGTGATAGGTCTTTTTCCAGTTTCTCCAGACGGCCTCTGCCATCACATCCGTATCCACACCACCTGCAGGAATACTGCCATATAAAATCTCTCCCGTTTCCTTCAGGTAAGCGTCATCCACAGTCCACGTTATCTGTATGTCTGTATCGGGAATATTTTCGGGAAATACAAGTGATTCTGTTACTTTTTCCAAAGAAGCATTTTTTCCTTTCAGCTTCTTTTGAAGATAAGATTTTGTTTTCTTATCCAGCACCTTCTTTTCTTCTTCCGTAAACTCGCGTGTGTCCAGAGAAATCTCTATCTGTTTCTCCCATACGTTATCTTCCTGCCTTCCCGTAACATGAAGAGAAATCAACTCCTCCACGTCCGTTCGTTCAATGAATCTTCCGTTCACGAGAGGAGAGTCGTCTTCTTTATGTGTTATGCAGAGAACAAAAGCAAGAACAAGAATAATAAGCATGAAACAGACTGTCTTTACTCTTTTCTTTCTTATATGGAACAGCACCTTTTCCGGAGGATCCCGCACGCATATTGTTTCAACATATTCTCTTGTTGATGTAAGCCGTTCCAGGCAGTTCATGCACTTCTTTATCATGAGAATTTTCACCTTCTTCCTTAACATTCAATTTTCATAATACGCCTGCTCCACATGACGGCTGCTCCGTATGCAAGCAAAGCCGCTGACATAAATATTCTTCCTGCTGCTCCTTCATAAAGCGGATCGAGAAATCCCGGCGAGCAAATCTGAAGATAGACAATTATCAGAAGCGGAATCACCATCATACATCCGGATTCCATTTTTTTCCCTGCCACCATTGTTCGGATTTCCCGCTGAATTTCAATTTTTTCTCCGATATTCTCCGCTGTTCTCTTCATAACTTTAACCAGATTTCCCCCACTTTTTCTTGCCGTGGCATATATCTGAGCAAAAGTGACAATATCTTCCACACCACTTAGTCTTCCAAGGTCCAAAAGCAGCTCATTCAATGGCTGATGCAGCGAAAGCTGACTCCGTATCCCACCAAGTTCTTTCACCATATCGGTCTCGCTTCCATGTAAAAGAAGCAAATCATGATAAGCCTCCGTAACGGCATTTTCCATGGAATAACCGGCCACAAGGGCAGAGACCATACTATCCATGACATCTTTAAATTCAACCATTAAATCCCATCTCTTTTTTTCTTCTCTGTTTTTTTTCGCATACCGGCAGTAAAAAAATCCACCCGGAACAGACCCTGCCAGGCAAAAAAACAGATTGTGATAAAATAAATACAAAATTGCAAAACTTCCTGCCAATCCTGCCAAAAAAGAAATACACTCATTTTTTTTCAAACTTTCACCCCCGCTCTCCGGCATTTATCTGTCGCCAGCAGTTTTTCTCCCGTCCTCTCCAATTCTCCCACTACTTTTCCCCCTCTCTCTCCTTTCTCCCGAAAATAAAACAGTGGCCGCAATTGAATCTTTCCATCACTGACTCCCCCCACTTCACTGATTTCCAGTACTCTTCGGGACTTGTCACGAAGTCTTCCCAGATGAACGACCAAATCAATTCCGGAGGAAATCTGCTGACGAATCGCCGTCAATGGTATTTCCAATCCCATGAGAACCAATGTCTCCAAACGATTGAGCATGTCTTCCGGACTATTGGCATGGCCGGTGGATAAACTCCCATCATGACCGGTGTTCATTGCCGTTAAAAGATCGATAGCAGCAGAGTCACGAATTTCCCCGACAATAATCCGGTCCGGACGCATACGCAGGGCACTTTTTACCAAATCACGGATTGTCACTTCATTTTTTCCTTCCACGTTAGCATTACGCGCCTCCAACCTTACAAGATTATCAATATTCTGAATCTGAAGTTCCGCAGAATCTTCGATGGTTATTACTCTTTCACTTTCGGGAATAAAATTTGATAAAATGTTGAGAAAAGTAGTCTTTCCTGCACCCGTCCCGCCGGATATAAATATGTTATACTTTGCCTGCACCAGTTTTTTCAGAAACTCAACAGCTTCTTCCGAAATGGCACCCATATCCAAAAGTTTTTCCATCGTCATCGCTTCTTTTGGAAATTTTCGAATCGTGATGACCGGTCCTTCAATGGCAATCGGCGGCACAACGATATTGACACGCGAACCATCTTCTAATCTTGCATCCAGAATCGGATTAGACTCATTAACGATTCGGTTTCCCTGTGAAGCAATTTGCTGCACCACGTCTTCAAGTCTTGAATCATGTTCAAATGTCAGTCCGGTTTCCCACATGTAACCGTTTTTTTCTACAAAAATATGATCCGGTCCGTTAACCATAATCTCTGTAATCTCTTCATCTTCAAGCATATCCTGCAGAACATCCATTTTGCGTATGGAGTTAAATATCATGTGACACAATTTTCTTCTTTTATCCAGACGCACATATTCTCCGTCATATACTTCCATAATCTTGGTCTCAATTCTTACCAGAAGCTCTTCATCCGTAATCTCCGCTCCTGCAGGAATATCCTCCAATACCTGTTCTCTTATTATCTGCCGTTTTTCATTCATAATCTTCCCATGTATACACATGCTCCTCCTTTCCCGCTTCCAGGTAGTTCTTCATCTTCGCCATCACCTGACGGTTTGCCATCCATTCAGAAAGAGTCTGCTGTCCCAATTCTTTTCGCCACGCTTCCATCTCTTCCGGCACCGGTATAATTTCTGCCCTCGAAAAAAGTGAATCTTTCTTTTCTTTTAAACATGAATATCGAAATCTTTCCATCCTCACTTTCCCAAAGTCATCTTCCCTTTCCAGAAGAAACAGGCGGTCGGACAACTCCAGAAGTTCAAATAAATTTTCAAATAAAAGTCCGATTTCAATAATCACGGAATCATATTTCCCCTCATTTTGGAGCCGTTCCAGAAAAAGCTTCCATTCTTTCAGCGTGCAGTCAAGTAAATCTTTATAATGCGTAAATGGCGGCAGCATATCCGCACTACCAAAAGATTTTCGCAGTTGTGTAAGCTTTGAAACAAATATTTCTTCTGAAGGACAAAGCAAAAGCTCCCCTAAGCCCGGCATTTTATAATCCGGGGTTTTCTGAAACTCTCCGCCATAATATACGGGAAATCCTGACAGACAAATATATAAACATCTCCCCTGTCCCCCCAAATACTGTGCCATGAGCACGGATATTTCCGTCGTCGAAACTGCATCCGGTGAAAAAAAAGTTATGATTCCGTTTTTTCCCCCTATTTCCTCTGCATATTCTTCCTTTACTCCCAATAATGAAATTAATTCCCTGTAAATGTTTTCTGCCGACTGGTACTGAAATATTTTTTTCTCTTTCCGATTTTGTTCCCCGGTCAGCAAAACTACTTCTTTTTTCTCGTCCTCGCATATACTCTCGTCGTCGGTCAGAACTATAAGACGATTAGACGGCATCCCTACCCGTCTTGTAACCCTTTCTTTCTCCGTCACAAGTTCCACATGAATTCCCGGAGTTTTTTTTGCACTTAAGAAGCGCAAAAATCTCCTGGCATACCCCTCTTCCCGAAAAAACAAAATTATCGTTATCTGTTCCATATAAATACTCCTCTCTGCCTATACCATTCCATACAGATACCATATTGCAGCAAACGATATCGCAACACTGAAAGGTATAATTCCCCCATCGCCGTCACGTTTTCTGTCATAATATGTATTTGATGGATTTGATTTTTTATTTTGAATTAAATAGTAAAAGAAATAGCTGAATCTCCTGCGGGCATTTCGATGGACAATCATCTTTGTCACTGCCATCACAGCCCCGGCAAAAAAAGATAAGAACATAATGTAAAGTACGGCATAAACGCCCAGAAAACTTCCAATTACGGAAAAAAGTTTACTGTCCGATGCTCCTATAATGTGGCACCGGTACAACAAATAACTGATTAGAAACGGAATAAGAATTCCGAGAAACCAGGGAATGAAACCATATCCCCCCTGCGTCTCCAGATGCCCGATCAGGCTTATTATGATAGCAGCTCCGTGAAGTACATTCGGTATCCGGTACTGCCATAGATCAAATAGGGATGCCGGTACGAGGACGAGAAATATCAACTCGTATCCCTGGGACATTGCCCACCTCCTATTTGTGATGTGCCACAAATTTAACACAGCTTCTTCCGCTTTGTCAACAACTTTTTTCAGCGTTTTACGCCACAATATTTCTTATGCATAACAGCGTCATTTTCTGACTATACTGTTAAAAAGCACAATAAAAACAGGAGGGATTTTATGAGAAAAAAAATAAATCCTGCATGCCAGGCAAAAACCCGGCTTATGCAGGAAATTGAGTCATTACAACAGGCTCTGGAAATCGCAAATTCCAATTTTGAAAATGTTTGCGACCCGGATCTCATCGACAGCTATATATATGAGATTAATGCCCTGTCATTTCGATATAAATATTTGCTGCGTCAGGCACAGGATATTCTCGCATGACAGACTGTCACGCCTCATAACCACGGTTTGAATCGACACCGGTGGAAATTGTTTCATTCAGCGTTCCCCGACCGTAAGTCAGACCGGCATAAATGGCCTGCGCATTTTTCATGACTGCTTCGGAATCGTCCTGATTTGCCACTTCCTGAAAAGAAGGAAGAATTTTTTCAAAAATATTCAATGCATGATCGAGCTGTTCCGGACTGCGATTCGCAATTCCCTGACACAGTTCCTGATATGCGTATGTATACAACTGACGTAAATAATGAGAAATTTCATATTGCAGGTCAAGGCTGCCCATCAATTCCGTAATCATACCCCTTGCACGGGTAATTTCTTTGCGCGCCTGTTCAATTGCGCCTTCCGACAGGTATTTTTTTCCTTCTTTAATACTTGCAATAGTCGCCTCGTAAATAATAACCACCAACTCACTTCGGTTTGCCTGTGCCACTCTGGCCGCATACTCCTGTAACCTTTCCTTCTCCATCTGCTAACCTCCCATCAACCCTGAAGCAGCTGCAAAATCGTCTGTGGCTGATTGTTTGCCTGCGCCAGCATGGACGTTCCTGCCTGAAGCAGAACACTGTACTGTGTATAATTAGTCATCTCTTCCGACATATCCACATCTTCAATTCGGGAACATGCCTGCGTGAGATTTTGAGAAGTTTCATCCAAACTCGCAATGGCAGAATCAAGACGGTTCTGATATGCTCCAAGTTTGGAACGAATTGACGAAATCTGTTCTATTGCGTCATCAAATGCCGTTATGGCGGAAGACGCACCGGATACCGTACATACATTACAATTTTCAATCGACAGTGTTTTCGTATTCACGGCCGGTATCGATATGTCGATGCACTGACCTTCGTTGGCACCTATCTGAATCGCCACATAGCCGGCATCCAGCATGGTTACGGTCGCAGAAGAACCGGCTTTTGCCTGTGAAATATCAAACATCATGCGGAATCCGTCTCTGTCAGATACTTCCATCTTTCCACCATTAACAAATACGGTAGCCGTATTGGAAAATCCGGAAGAAGTATCCAGGGTTACTTCTGCATCTGTTCCC
>CAZGDT010000022.1:0-13085 GCA_964524245.1 uncultured Eubacterium sp.
GGTGAAAGTTGAAGTGAATCAGAAGGAAAGGAGTATATACATGAAGGAACAGGGGAAACGAATACGCACGGGAATCCTGCTGACATTTCTGACGGTTGCGGGTTTTTTGGAATATGTGCAGCTTGTGCAGGAATTTGATCTGCCGCAGATTATGTTAGTGGTTCCGCTTGTGGGAGCCCTTGCGGTGGTGTTTTTGGAGAAAATGGCTGTTGTTGTGCCGGCATGTACGATATTGCTTGCCTGTTTTTATCAGATAGTGGCAGGAGATACCAATGCGATAGCAAAACTGCAGACAAGTGCAAAAAGTATTGCCATCATTCTGCTTGAATGTCTGTCAATTCTCCTTGTCTTTGAGTTGATTGGAATGGCCGGAGGGGCACTGGTTCGCATATTGGTTCGCAAAAAAAGAAATATGGGAATTGCCATTGCGTGTGCAGTCGCAGGTGTTGTTCTTGTGTTGGGACCGTATGTGGCACTCTTTCATAACCCGCTTTATCCGGTGACGGCAAGACGAAGACTGACATCTTATGCAGAGGAACACTTTACGGATTATCCCATTGCAGAGAAGAAGATATACTATTCCATGAATGTGTCGGATTATCAATGCCGCGTATCAATGGCGGACGGGCAGATTCGGGTGATATATATAGGGGAAGACGGAGAAGTAAAGCAGCAGTAAATATAATTTAAACGGAGGGAAGATAAATGTTAGAAAAATTAAAAAAAGAAGTATATGAAGCCAACATGGAACTTCAGGAGAAGGGGCTTGTTATTTACACATGGGGAAACGTAAGCGGCATCGACCGTGAGAATAATTATGTAGTAATTAAGCCGAGTGGTGTGGAATATGATGAATTGACACCGGATGATATGGTCGTGGTGGACTTTGAGCAGAATGTGATAGAAGGGAAATATCGTCCCTCTTCAGATACTGCCACACATATTGAATTATATAAAGCATATCCTTCTCTGGCGGGTGTTGTGCATACGCATTCAACCTGGGCGGTGACGTTTGCGCAGGCAGGAATGCCGATTCCGGCATTAGGAACAACGCATGCGGATTATTTTTATGGTGACATTCCCTGCACAAGAGATCTCACAGCGGAAGAAATCAACCTCGATTATGAGAGAAATACCGGTGTTGTAATTATTGAGACCATTGGGGACAGGGATCCGATGGAGGTTCCGGGAATCGTAGTGAAGAATCACGGACCATTTGCCTGGGGGTCAAGTCCGGCAAATGCGGTATATAACGCGGTAGTGCTTGATAAAGTAGCAGAGATGGCACACCATACACTGACACTAAATCCGGAAGTTAAGAGGGCTCCGCAATACCTTCTTGACAAGCACTATTTCCGCAAGCACGGAGCCAATGCCTACTATGGTCAGGATAATATCTGATTAGCTGTTTTCGAAATAAGACCGGCACCGAATCAAAAGAATGATGGTGGGAAAAAGAAGAAAAAGATTGATAAAATCCGTCAGTTCCCAGATGAGATTTAGCGGCATGATTCCTCCGGCAAAAATCATAACAACATAGAGGGTCTGATAGATTCGTAATCCTTTTTCGTGAAACAGATAGTCAAAACCCTGTCGTCCAAGGTAGCTCCAGCCTACCAGAGTTGCCAGTGCAAAGCAGACGATGGCGATGGACAGTATTTCATCGCCCCAAAAAGGAAGTTTGCCAAAGGCGGCAGTTGTAAGGGAACCGGCAGAGAGAAGTCTCCATTCTTCCGGGTATTCCAGCTGATAAGCCACGAGTACAAGACCGGTAATGGCACAGAGAACTACCGTATCCCAGAAGGTAGCACTCATGGAAATCAGTGCCTGTTTTTCTGAGGAAGATTCCGAAGACTGACCGGCGATAAGACCGGCAGTGCCAAGGCCGGATTCATTCGTGAAGAGTCCGCGTGCCACGCCATATCGGACAGCTTTTCCCATGGTAAAGCCGGCAACACCGCCTCCGACTGATGAGGAACGAAAGGCCGCAGAAAAGATTTCTTTTATGGCAGGAAGAAGATATGGTGCATGAAGAATCAGATACAGCAGACAGCTGCCGAAAAAAAAGATTGCCATTGTGGGTACGATGGCAATGGAAAACTTTTCAATCCAATGCTCTCCCTGCATGAGAATTAAACCGACGATAAAAGCGGTAATGATGGAGACAGCGGCGATAGGAAGCCGGAATACATGATGACATGTTTCAGTAATGGCATTGGACTGCGTAGTACATCCAATGAATAAAGCAGACAGGCATAAAGCCATACTATACATAATGGCTGATTTGTGCCGCTGAAGGATACGGTCCAGAATGTACATGGGACCGTTTTTTTCATTTTGCCGTAAATGATGACACAGCCATGTTTCAGCGTAAGTGGTGGCCATGCCAAAAATACCGGTAAGCCAGCACCAGAATACGGCACCGGGACCGCCAAGAAAGACAGCGGTGGAAATACCGACAATGTTTCCCGTGCCAAGAGTTGCTGCAAGGGTTGTGGTAAGCGAGCCAAAACGGCCGAATCCTTTATGCGAATTTTCGTCTCCGCTGAGTGAAAGTTTTATTCCCTGACCGATTTTTCGTTGTACAAGTCGAAGATGTAACGTATAATAAATATGAATTCCCAACAGCAAAATCAGGATGGGTCCGCTCCAGAGGAATTGATTAACTGACATAAGAAGTTTCAATGTTTGACATCCTTATAATGTTTTGGACTATTATATGCCAATTTTTATTCAGACATACTTTTGACAATCGCGTTTGCTATTCTGAAGTACATATTGGAGGTGCGTATGAGCAAATTGCGTTCATTTCTTTTTTCCATGTTGAAAGTAGGGGTCATTGGTTTTGGCGGCGGCAATGCGCTGATTCCCGTATTGGAACAGGAAGTCGTAAAGGAGAAAAAGCTGATAGGGGAGGAAGAATTCAATAAAGACATCATTGCAGCCACGCTGACTCCCGGTGCGCTTCCGGTGGAACTTGCTTCCGGAATAGGCCTGCAGGCATGCGGAATGAAGGGAATGCTGGCGGGTGGTACGCTGATGGCATTGCCGGGGGCTTTGTTTACCGTTGTTCTAATGTCCGTTCTCGGTGTTTTAAGCAGCGGTGTCATGGAACAGATTCAATATGCTTCGATTGGCGTTACGGCGTTTATTATGTGCCTTTTGACCGGGTATATTTTGGATACGATTCAAACATATCGCAAATCACGGTTTCGTGTACCTCTCTGTTGTATTATCGTCGGTGTGTTTTTGGCAACGGGTGGAAGGAATCTGCTGAAAATATTTCATGTAGAAATTGCCGTGGGGCAATTGTCAACAATTCAGATTCTTCTTTTGACGCTTGCAGGAAGTATTGTTGTCGGAATGTGTCGAAAGAATGGAAAAAAAGAAAAGAAAGAACAGAAGATAGAATTAAGCGTTTTGCTGAAACGAATCGGAATCTGGGTTGTTTTGCTGATGATATTATCGGTTCCCGCTATCTTATCTGCCTCGAAGAAAGCGGTTGCGTTTGATTTGACCGGACTTGCTTCCTCGCTTCTTTCTTTCGGAGGCGGCGATGCCTATTTAACCATCGCGGACGGATTATTTATTCCCGATTACATTGATGCAAATGAATTTTACAATCACCTTGTTCTGCTTGTGAATGTTCTTCCCGGTTCCATTTTGTGTAAAACATTATCCGGCATCGGATATGTTTATGGAATCTCGGTAACGGGAAGTGCAGCAGGGGGAATCAGCATGGCGGCAGCAGGATTTGCCTGCAGCGTATCGGCATCCTGTATTATTTTTTATATTGTCTATCATTTGTATGACCGGCTGGAAAGTGTGGAGGTTTTTGTTGTAATAAAGAAAACCATACGTGTTGTCGTTTCCGGTCTTCTCCTGACAGTGATGACGGGATTAATCCGGTCGGGTATCGACATGAACACCAATCCGGATCTTCCGGGGTTTACCGTTCTGACGCTGATTGGCATTCTGTATGTGATTAATATGATGTTATATCGCAGAAAGGTAAACAATCTTCCGAGAATTTTAATATCACTCGCATTATCACTTGTGACATGCAATATTATGGGAATTTAATAAAAGAAAAGGACAGGCGGAGAAAATGCACATATGGAAACATTTTATGACAATTACAAGACACCGTCATAAAGTTATCAGACATTGTTTTTTGGCAGGTATCGGCTGGCAGGGACTGCGTCATGATTTGTCAAAATATAACCCGGTCGAGTTCATTCCGGGAGCGAAGTATTACCGGGGGGACCGCAGCCCAAACGAACAGGAACGGGAAGTACATGGGTATTCGCGCGCATGGCTTCACCATCAGGGACGCAATAAACATCATTTTGAATATTGGGTTGATTACAGCAGTCGTTTGAACCGTAAGGAGCCGGTGGAGATGCCGACGAAATATCTTATTGAAATGTTTTGTGACCGGGTGGCGGCGAGCAAAATATATTATGGAAAAGATTATAACGAAGAAATGCCCTATCGCTATTTTGACAAGGGAAGAAAGCGGCGATGGATGCACCCGGAGACATCCCGCAAATTGGAAGAACTTCTTATTATGCTCCGGGACAATGGAGAAGCGGAAACTTTTTCTTACATAAGAAACGTAGTGAAGAGAGAAGCGAAAAAAAAGAATAAAAATTGGAAATAAAATTGTCAAAGTTCTGCCAAAATAAAATGATAGAATTCGCTCAACATGCATAAAATAATGGAAAAAACAGGTAAGGAGAGAAGCAGATGGATCATTTGGATATGCTGGAATACAAAAGTGTACACATCCTGAGGGAGGCGTATAGTGAATTAGGAAATCTCTGTATGCTGTGGTCGATTGGAAAAGACTCCACGGTATTGCTTTGGCTGGCGCGCAAAGCTTTTTTCGGTCACGTACCCATCCCGCTGGTGCACATTGATACGCATCACAAGATTCCTGAAATGATTGAATATCGTGATCGCTTGGCGGCAGAATGGCATCTTGACATGATTTATGGAGAAAATACGGAAGCACTGGAGAAAAAACAAACCTTTCCGGATGGCAATGTTTCTCATATTGACTGTTGCATGAAGCTAAAGACGGAAGCGCTTACGAATACGCTGAATGCCAATTGGCCGCGATTCCGATTTAATCATAACAAAGGAATCTATGAAAAAGATACGAATTGTGAGCCATATACGGGCGTAATCGTCGGTGCAAGGGCAGATGAAGAAGGAAGCCGGTCCAAAGAACGGTATTTCTCTCCCCGCGATAAAAATAATGATTGGGATGTCGGTGATCAGCCGCCGGAATTCTGGAATCAGTATAAGACAGACTGGGCGCCGGGAACGCATGTGCGCGTACATCCATTGTTGGACTGGACGGAGCTTGACGTTTGGGAATACATTGAGAGAGAAAATATTCCCGTTGTGCCGCTGTATTTTGATCAGGGAAATGGAACACGTTATCGTTCTCTGGGGTGCGGACCATGTACGACGCCGGTAAAATCCACGGCAAAAAATGTTCATGAAGTTATTGAAGAATTGAAAACCGGTAAATTTGCAAATATTGCGGAGCGTTCCGGCCGTGCGCAGGACAAAGAAGGCGGCGGTGGTTTGGAAGAATTGCGGCGAAGCGGCTACATGTAGGAGGTTGACAGAGATGAAAAAAGAAGATATGAACATTGTCATTGTAGGACATGTAGATCATGGAAAGTCCACGCTGATGGGGCGTCTTCTGGCAGACACGGATTCTCTTCCGGAAGGCAAGTTAGAGCAGGTGAAAGAAACCTGCAGACGCAATTCGAAGCCATTTGAATACGCTTTTTTGTTGGATGCACTGAAGGATGAACAGTCGCAGGGAATTACCATTGACACGGCACGATGTTTTTTTAAGACGGAGAAACGCGACTATATCATATTAGATGCGCCGGGGCATATTGAGTTTTTGAAAAACATGATTACCGGTGCTTCGCGGGCGGAAGCTGCGCTGTTGATGATTGATGCCGGGGAAGGTGTGCAGGAAAATACAAGACGCCACGCTTATATGCTTTCCATGCTTGGAATTCATCAGATTGCCGTCGTTATTAACAAAATGGATCTGGTGGATTATGACCGTGAAGTTTTTGAACGTGTAAAAGCGGAGTATTTGGAATTCCTGAAAAAAATAAATATAACGCCGAAATTTGTTCTTCCGGTAAGCTCTTTTATGGGAGAAAATATTGTAAGAAAAAGTGACAAAATGCCATGGTATGACGGCATGTGCGTATTGGAAGTCCTGGACGCATTTGAGTGTGAAAAGGAGAAAGATAAACAGCCGTTCCGCATGCCTGTACAGGACGTCTACAAATTTACCGAAAATGGAGACGACCGCCGTATTGTTGCGGGAACGATTGAGACCGGCTCAATCCGTGCCGGACAGGAAGTTGTTTTTTATCCCTCCGGGAAAAGAAGCCATATAAAAAATATAGAGGTATTTAATGCGGAGCCGCCGGAAGAAGGGACCGCCGGCATGGCCATCGGATTTACCATGGAGGAACAGATTTATATTACCCGCGGAGAGATGATGAGCGTTGCCGGAGAAAAAGCACCGCAAACTGCTTCCAGAATAACGGCCAATATATTCTGGCTTGGAAAAAAAGAATTTACGCCGGATAGGACTTATTATTTAAAAATTGGAGCGGAAAAAGTCCGGATGCAGCCGGAATGCATAAAAGGTGTTATTGACTCTTCCAATTTATCTTCTACAGAAACGAAAAATGCAGTGGGAAGAAATGAAGTGGCAGAATGCGTCCTGTGCACAGATAAGCCGATTGCCTTCGACCTGGTAGGAGACAATGCGGGAACGAGCCGTTTCGTAATTGTAGATGATTACGAAATTGCCGGTGGCGGTATTATCACATCTGTTCTTCCTGATGATGAAAAAGAATTGCGCGAAGGAACCATGCTGCGTAATTTCAAGTGGGAAGTCAGTGACGTAACGGCGGAAGAACGTATTGAGCACTATGCGCAGAAACCGAATTTGCTTGTATTGACGGGACCGGATGGAACCGGCAAGAAAAAGTTAGCAAAACTTTTGGAAAGAGAACTTATGAATACCGGCCGCTATGTCTATTATATGGGAATTGGAAGTTATCTCTATGGTGTCGGAGCAGATACAAAAAAAACCGACGTTCCGGATCATACCGAACAGATTCGCAGATTTGCGGAAGTGGCGAACCTTATGTTGGATGCAGGCATGATTCTTATCGTAACAGCTACAGACCTTACTCAGTCTGATTACAAAATATTAAAAACGGTTGTGGAAGGTGAGTTTGAAATCGTCTGGGTAGGAAATGAAAGAACGACAGACATTTCTTTAGATCTTCAGCTGGCAGATAAAGATTATGAAAAGAGCATTTCATCTATCAAAAAACTTCTGAAAGATACCGGAGCAATTTTTGGAGCATAGGAGGAATAAAAGTGGAAACCGGGCAGAACAAAAACATTGTGTGGCACCCCCATAAGGTGACACGGGAAGACAGACGGAATGTACTGGGGCATAAGGGACTGGTGGTTTGGTTTACCGGACTCTCCGGTTCCGGGAAATCCACGATTGCCGTTGAATTGGAAAAAATGCTCATTGAAAATGGAAAATCGGCATATCTTCTTGATGGAGATAATATCCGTCACGGAATCAATGCAGATTTAGGTTTTTCTGATGAGGACCGCAATGAAAATATACGGCGGATTAGCGAGATGGCTGCCCTGTTTTTGGATGCCGGACTGATTACTCTTGTTTCGTTTATTTCTCCTTTTCGGGAAATGCGAAGATATGCCAGAGAATGTGCAGGCGGAGATGATTTTATGGAAGTGTACGTCAGTACGGATTTTGAAACCTGTTGTCAGAGAGATCCAAAAGGACTGTATAAAAAAGATATAAAAAATTTTACCGGAAGAGATTCCGTTTATGAAGTACCGCTTCATCCGGAACTGGTGCTGGATACCATTGAAACAACACCGTCAGAGTGTGCAAAAATCGTATATGAGGAAATAATAAAAAGAATATAATAACATGGAGGGTCAAAATGGATAATTATTTTGCAGCTTCGTGTAAAAGGGTGACCAACAGGATATCAGCAAAATTAGAGCAAAGAGAAAAGGTCAGAAAAAAACAGATTTCCCTGCCGGATGGCGGCGTTGTGGAAGAATGGGGCTTGGGACTTATGGATAAAAAAGCAAGAGCGTTCGATGATCGTTTTTGCCGCAGGAAACTGATTCGTTATTCCTCCAACATTGAAAAAGAACAATCCTATTCCGTGAAAACGATGGCGCGGGATTATCTGTTAGAGCAGATGCTTCGCAGCGGAAAATACACATTTGATTCTATGTTTCTGATACGCAATCCATATGGAGAAGCACCATTGACGGCGCTTGCCATGTTTGCACTGGACGAACCGGCGAAAGTTCGTGTAACGACGAAAGGTGACATCCCGGAAACGGATTATGTGGCGGTACTTCCGAAAAAAAGATATCACAGAGTTCCTATCTTTGGATTGTATCCGGACCGGAAAAACAAGGTGAGAATTGAACTTTTGAGTGATGATGATAGGGTACTGGCCAATCACGAAATATTTGTACACACGACACGGCTGCCGTCAGACCTGAAAAATGCGATAACGGTAAAGAAAGCAGCAAAAGAACCGGCATTTGAAAATATACTGATAAACGGCGGGGTCAATATTCATACCTGTGCTTTTGACCGTGAGGGTAAGATACGGTATTGGCTGAGGAGAAGTCCGCGTGGATATGGTATTTTTCCTTTGTCGGACGGACATTTTTTTTATATGGAGAAAAGCATATCTGTTCCCTCGTATTCTAACCCGCAAACGGTGCAGTCCTATGACATGGACTATTTTGGGCGTGTATACCGAACGTATCTGGTGGAAAACGGAGTGCATCATACTGCGGAAGAAAAAACGGGCGGCAATATTCTGGCAGGAAGTAATACCATGTTGGAACACACGGAAGACCGCGTCATTGAGATTGACCGAAAGACGGGAGAAATTGTCTGGCAGCTGGACATATGGGAGCTTTTTGACTCAACCTATAAAGACATGATGGACTGGTGCCATGTGAACTCTGCTGTGTATTATGAAAAGGACCGTTCTGTTTTGATTTCGTTGCGCAATGTGCATGCCGTCATTTCCGTGGACTATGATACGAAGAAACTTCGATGGATGTTATCAGACCCGGAATTTTGGAAAGATTCCTCCATGACGGAGTATCTCCTTCGTCCGATAGGAGATGTCCGCTGGGTATATCAGCAGCATGCCGCTTTTGAACTGGATGAGGATTTTGACGGAAATCCGGATACGAAACACATGATGGTTTATGACAATCATTGGGCAAAACGCAGAAAGGCCGCCTCCTTTGACGAAGACCCGTATAGTTATGTCACATTTTATGACATCAATGAGAAAGAACGAACGGTTAAAATGTATAAAAGTTTTGCCTCTCCCAAGGTGAGGATTCGTGCGAATGGAATTTACGTGCCGGAAAGAAAACGCGTATATAATATGGCGGCGTCTTATGCAAAACCGGAAGACGGTGATGTCGGCGGTGTATATGAGTATGATTTTGAAACGGGAGAAGTCGTCAGTGAATTTGGTGTAAAGCCGGGATATTTTCGTGCTTACAATTTCACTCCCAATATAGAAGAGCTGGCTGAGCCGATGAATGTTTCCGGGGATTATATGTGCGGTACCATTAAGAAACCGTGCAAAGTGGATGCTGAGCGGTGCTTTTTCCTCAAGGAACAGCAGCCGGGGCGGATTAAAAGCATTGCGATTGATTATAAACTGCAGGAGGACCTCCTCTTTGTGAAAGGCGTAGATCATGAAATAGAAGCGATTTATTTTTGCGGTGGAAAAGATTATTATGAAACACGTTTTGATGATACGTACCAGACCATGGATGTATTCCGCGAAATGGTATATGAAGTGGCGACCTGGCTTACGGACCTTCCGGCAGACCGGTATCATATTGTTCTGCAGGTGAAAGGCGAGCTGCAGAAAACGGGAAAATATATTGAAAAAAAATAAACTCCTCTTATTGCTCCTGTTTTATGTTAAACAATTATTTTTTTACCTGAATGTGACATGTTTTTTTCGTGCCATCTTCCGATACGGTAATCACACAGCTTCCGATTTTTTTTGCGGTGACAACTCCATTCGCATTGACGGAAGCGATGCCGGACCGGCTGCTTTTCCAGACCGGTTTGTTGCCGGAACTGACGTCTGCCTTAAGTGTGCAGGTTTTTCCTTTCCTGATTGTGACGGAAGACCGATTTAATTTGATAACGGGAGATTTTACCGTAATTTCACATTCTTTTGTTACGCCGTCTACGGAAGCCCGGATTATGGCAGTTCCATGTTTTTTGGCAGTGACTTTTCCGGTATCGTCCACTGTGGCGACGCTGCTTTTTTGTGATTTCCAGCTGACTTTCCGGCCGGAAGATACTTTGGCGGAAAGGATAATCGTCTGTCCGCGGTACAACGAAGAAGAAGTCCGGTTTAGCGTAACTTTCGGTTTTTTAACGAAAAGACGGCATGTTTTTTTTGTTGAATCGGCGATGGCGGTAATTGTTGTTTCACCGGGTTTCTTGGCAGTGATTTCTCCGTTTTCGCTGACAACGGCAACACTTGTTTTTTGTGATTTCCATGTTATGGAAGAACCGTTGGAAGTTTCACCCTTCAGAACAGCTCGGGCTCCGTTTTCCATTGTAATTGATGCTGCAGACAGTGTAATGGAAGTTTTTTGTACAGTAATACGACAGCTGGCCTCACCGCCGGAAACTTTTCCGGTAATGGTGCATGTGCCGGCTTTTTTTGCGGTGACTTTTCCGTATGTGTTAACGGAAGCGATACGACTGCTGCTGCTCGTAAAACGAACCCATTTGCCGTTGCTGGCAATGCCGGTAAGGTAAAAAGACTGCCCGATTTTAAGTGTCTGGCTGTAACGGGATAAAAGAATAAAAGCCGGTGATGCCGCCTTTGTATGTGCGGCTGATGATAGTATAACAGTGGCAAAAAGTACCACGACGGAAAGAATGGTAATCCCCATAATGCGGGCCACTCTTTGAATATCAGATAAAAGTTTCATAGATAGAACCCTCCTTTTCAAGGAGCAATAAGAGGGTGATATGAAATATAACACAGGTAAAGAAATATTGCAAGAGAAAATTTCATGAAATCATCAATTGCAAATCATCAATTTGCAGGAGTTCCTCATTTATGCTATACTGTGTTTTATTATATGAACAAAGGAAAGGAGACATGATATGTCTGGAACTACGATAGCTATTTTGGTTGTATTTATAGCTTATTTATTGATGATGATTCTTGTTGGCGTTTTTTCCATGACGAAAACAAACAGTACGGAGGATTATTTCCTCGGAGGAAGAGGCTTGGGAAGCTGGGTAGCTGCTCTGTCTGCGCAGGCTTCTGATATGAGCGGATGGCTTCTGATGGGATTACCGGGGTCGGTATATGCAATGGGGACAGGCCAGGTTTGGATTGCGATAGGGCTTTTTACCGGGACGGTGTTGAACTGGCTTGTTATTTCCAAGCGTCTGCGCCGTTATACAATTATAGCAAATAACTCTCTTACATTACCGGAATTTTTCCAAAACCGTTTTCATGACAAAAAGAAAATACTGCTCGGTATTTCCTCAGCCGTAATTGTTGTATTCTTTTTAGTTTATACGGCATCGGCACTTGCTTCTGGCGGCAAATTATTCAATACGGTATTTGGGATTGACTACCACATTGCGTTGGCAATTGGTGCCATTGTTATTCTTGTATATACGTTTCTCGGCGGATTTCTTGCTGTCTGCAATACCGATTTTATTCAGGGAATGCTGATGTTTGTGGCATTACTTGCCGTACCGATTGTTGCTTATAACATGATAGGGACAGATTTTTCGTCAGCGCTGTTGCAGTCGGGAGTGACGAATGCAGATGATTATATGAGTCTGTTCTCTAACGGTGGTAAACCTTATACGTTCGTTGATATTATTTCCCAGTTGGCATGGGGACTTGGTTATTGCGGAATGCCTCACATTTTAGTGCGTTTCATGGCGATTCGCAGTGAGCGTGAGATTAAAAAATCCAGTGTAATTGCCATTGTGTGGGTTGCGATTTCTCTTTTTGCCGCATGTTCCATCGGATTAATCGGGCGTGCTCTTCTTGGCGGGAAGCTGGCAGACAGTGAAAATGTATTTATAGAAATGATTCAGCATGTATTTTCAGATAACATGATATTGATTCTGATTGCCGGTTTGTTCCTTTGCGGCGTCCTGGCAGCCATAATGTCAACGGCAGATTCGCAGCTTCTGGTTTGTGCGTCCTCCGTTTCGAAAGACATTTACAAAAACATAATTAATCCCAAAGCGGAAGATAAAAAAGTACTTCGTATCAGTCGTATTACCGTAGTGGTAATTGCCGTTCTTGCATTTCTCATTGCATGGAATCCGGACAGCAGCATTATGGCACTGGTATCCGATGCATGGGCAGGGCTCGGTTCCGCTTTCGGCCCGCTTGTTGTATGTTCCCTGTTCTGGAAACGTACAAATCTGCCGGGTGCGGTAGCAGGTATTCTCTCCGGCGGAATATTTGTTATCATTTGGGATTATATCCCGATTGCGGGAGGGGATACCCTCTATGCCGCAACCGGTATCTATTCACTGCTTCTTGGATTTTTCATCAGTCTTGCATGTATTGTTCTTGTAAGTCTCTGCACGAAAAAACCGGAGCAGAAAGTTCTGGATGAATTTGATGCAGTAAAGAATTATACAGAAGAATAAAGTTTATTTTGTTCCGAAAATGCGATCTCCGGCATCACCAAGACCCGGGCAGATGTATGCATCTTCGTTGAGACACCGATCGGCACAGCCGATATAAACCTGAATGTCCGGATGGGCATTGGTCAGGCGCTCGATTCCTTCCGGGGCAGCGATTATTGCCATGAACTTGATGTTTTTACCACCATGTTCTTTGATGAAATCAACAGCTGCCACGGCGGAACCGCCTGTTGCCAGCATCGGGTCAACAACAACGATCGTT
>CAZGDT010000023.1:0-12935 GCA_964524245.1 uncultured Eubacterium sp.
TTTAATGATGATATACAGCGGGTGCCGCATCGGTGAACTTTTGGAGTTAAAAAAAGAAAATATCTGCCTGAATGAACGTTATTTTTTTATTGAACACGCAAAAACACCTTCCGGTGTCCGACACGTTCCAATCGCCGAAAAAGTCTTTCCTTTATGGAAAGTATGGTACGAAAAATGCAACGGTCCCTTCCTTTTTTCGGGAAGACACAGCCATCAAATCAGCTACAGCAATTTTTATCAATCCTATTGGAACCCGCTTATGGAAGAGCTTGGAATGACACATCTTCCGCACGATACAAGACATACATGTATTACCCTGCTTGCACTGGCCGGTATTAATGATAAAATAATACGAAAAATCGTGGGACACAAAGGACAAAACATAACCGAAAGCGTATATACTCATTTTGAAATCAGTGAACTACTGAGTGCAATTAACCAAATATAAAATTTTTCCCTCTAATCAGAAAAATTATTGTATAATGTATAGCAGAGTATTGAAATCATGAAACGATTTGGGAGGTTATATGAAACGTACGTCAAAGGGAATTCTTATTGTTATCCTGTTAGCCGCCATGGCGGCAGGAAGCTGTTATCTGATTCGATTTTATCATAGCTTTCAAACCTCGCAGGCAGAGCAGTCTTACTACAAAGCAGACGAAATAGCCGAACATCTGAAAGCCATGATATCACCTTATCAAAAATGCACTGCCACCATAGAAATTGACACGGATACCCTCATTTACTCCATGGAAGATCTTGGGCAGCGGATTTTTTTCCGTTGCCCGGACAAAAAGGAATTCGAGACGGGCGAAGAAAGAAAACTCGCCGACTATATTCTGAAAAAAAATTGGGATATTGAAAATGCGGATATTTCCATTCAATGCGAATGCAATGAAACAACATTGCAGGAAGTGACAGAGAAACTGTCAAAGCGTTATAACCAATCACCTCAGAATTCCCGAATCAGCAAATCCGGGAAAATACTTCCTGCCAAACACGGAAATTCATTTGACACAACAGAATTAACGAAGGGACTTCGCACTTATTTAAATCGACAGACAACCAATAATTATACGGCCGCCTATGAGACATCCGTAATTGATGCCAAATGGACCTTCTCGGATATAAAAAAAGTCAACACCTCTATTGCATCTTACACAACACATTTCAAAAACAACACTGACAGAGGATACAATATCCGATTAGCCGCCAAACGTCTTGACAAAACTTTTCTTCTTCCCGGTGAAAGTATTTCGTTTCTGGATATTCTATATGATGACAGTGACAAAAAATCCTACCGGAAATCTTCTGCCTACTACAAGGGAAAAGTTGTACTGGCAGAGGGCGGCGGAATCTGTCAGGTGTCCACAACCGCATACCACGCGTTTCTTCTGGCAGGAATCATACCGGAAAAACGTTATCCACACAGTATGACGGTAGGTTATGCAAAACCGGGATTGGATGCAGCACTTTCCGTCGGCGGAAAGGATTTGGTCATAAAAAACACCCTGGATGTCCCTTTGTTCATACGGGCAAAAGCCAAAAAAGGTGTTCTGACCATATCCATTCTCTCCTATTCAAATGCATTAAAAGGCTATACATACAAACCGGACAGCCAATTGGTTTCCGCTTATGAAGCAAAGTCATATCTTACTGTCTATAAAAAAAATAAGAAGATAAAAACCATATCACTCAGCCATGATTTTTATCAAAAAAAGGGTACCTCATCATGAGATACCCTTTTCATTTTATCATTTTCAACTAAAACCTGATTATGCCAGCTTACTTTTGGCAACTTCTACAAGAGAAGCAAATCCTTCCGGATCGCTGATTGCCATTTCAGAAAGCATTTTACGATTGACATCTACCTCTGCAAGTTTCAAACCATACATGAATTTGCTGTAGGAGAGACCATTCATTCTGGCTGCCGCATTAATTCGGGCAATCCAAAGCTGTCTAAACTGTCTTTTTCTCTGCTTTCTTCCTTTGTAGGACTCTTCCATGGCACGCATTACAGACTGCTTAGCAACACGATACTGCTTGCTTCTTGCACCTCTGTAACCTTTCGCCAGCTTCAATACTCTTTTATGTTTTTTCTTTGCGTTCATTCCGCCTTTAATTCTAGCCATTTGTCATTCCCTCCTTTGCCATTAGCTGTATGGCATAATCTTTTTCATTGTCTTTACATTCGTTTCATCTACAAGAGCGGATTTTCTAAGGTTCCTTTTCCTTTTCGTAGTTTTCTTTGTCAGAATATGACTCTTGTTTGCTTTGTTTCTCTTCAATTTACCGGTACCGGTAACCTTAAAGCGCTTTGCAGCCGCCCGTTTTGTTTTCATTTTCTGATTTGCCATAATTTCATTCCTCCGTTATTTTTTTATAACTGACAAAAACATTACCATGCTTCTTCCTTCCATCTTCGCAGGTTTATCCACCGAAGCAACATCCTTCAGCTCCTCATAGAACGCATTCAGAATTTCTCTTCCTACGTCCTTATGCGCCATTTCTCTTCCGCGAAAACGCAGTGACACTTTAACCTTGGCTCCCTTTTGAAGGAACTTCTTCGCCTGATTCACTTTCGTATTCAGGTCATTCGTGTCGATATTCGGTGAAAGTCGAATCTCTTTTGTTTCAATAGTCTTTTGTTTTTTCTTCGCTTCTTTCGCTTTACGAGACTGTTCATAACGGTATTTTCCGTAATCGATTATTTTGCACACCGGCGGCTTCGCTGTCGGAGCAATCTTAACCAAATCAAGGCCGGCATCTTTTGCTTTGAAATATGCTTCCTTTGCCGACATGATGCCCAACTGCTCTCCTTCCGGTCCTATAACACGAACTTCCTTGTCACGAATCTGCTCGTTAATCATTAAATCGCCTATTGTTCCTTACCTCCTAAATGAAAAAAAGAATAGCTGTTTTCAAAAGCCAGCTATCCACAAAAAAATCTTCATAACATGAAACTGTGTACCATTGCCGTGTGATAACCGGGGTTATACGACAAGGTGAGAGTGGATAACTCTGCTTTTTACACCGAACGTAGTTTAACACAGATGGTCTACCGGTGTCAACTGTTTTTTCGGTTTTTCTTGAATCCTTTTTAATTTCATTCATAACAACTGAAGTGAAAAGGTGGACATTTCCAACCTCATCCTCTATAATCAAAGAAAATTGATTATAACAAACCAAAGGAGCACAAAAATGAAACACATCTTATGTTTTGGTGATTCCAATACACACGGTTACATACCGGGCGGGGGACGTTACGATGATACAACCCGCTGGACAAGACGTCTGGCTGACCTGTTGGGGGATGATTATCTTATTTGCGAGGAAGGGTTAAATGGAAGAACTTCTTCTTTTGATGATCCTTATGAACCATACAGAAATGCAATGGATTACATCCTGCCCTGCCTGCAAACACATGCCCCCATTGCCCTGACGATATTGATGCTCGGCAGCAACGACATGAAATGTTATTTTTCTCCTACATGCGAAAAAATCACAAACAGCCTGCGTCATCTCGCCACCATTATTCGCGACACTACCGATGCACCCGTACTGTTGGTAAGTCCCATTCTTCTTGGCAGCCATATGGAAACATCGGATTTCGCAAATTCTTTCCCCCCTGCTTCCATTGCCATTTCACATCAATTGGGAAATGCCCTGGAAAAAGTTGCCAATGAACTTCAGATTGATTACATAAATGCCGCAGCTATTGCCGAGCCCTCCGTGGAGGACAGCCTTCATCTGACCGCCGACGGACACGAAAAACTGGCCGTTGCATTTGCAGAGAAGATACGTTCCATATTAGACTGAACAAAGAAAGCGAGGAGTTCCATGAAAGTCGTTGGTATTATTGCTGAATACAATCCTTTTCACAAAGGACACGCCTACCACATTCGGAAAGCGAAAGAAATTACCGGTGCTGAATTTGCTGTTGTTATTATGAATGGCGATTTTGTCCAGCGCGGCGAACCCGCAATCTATGATAAATATACACGCACCCGTCAGGCACTCGAAGGGGGCGCTGATATGATATTCGAACTTCCTATTCGCTTCGGTGTATCCAGTGCAGGCGATTTCGCTTATGGCGGCGTTCTTGCTCTTCATTCGCTCGGTTTTGTGGATGCGCTTTGCTTTGGCAGTGAACTGGGTGACATTTCTCCTCTGCAGGAAATTGCCTGTTTTTTGAAGGAGGAACCTCTTCCTTTCAAAAACGTTCTCCGTTCTTTCTTAAAAAACGGTCACTCCTATCCTTCTGCCCGGGCTCTCGCCCTTAGCCAATTCACTCAATTGGATGCCGACACAATAAGCGAACCAAATAATACCCTTGGGATTGAGTATTGTCTTGCTCTTCTTTCTTTGTCTTCTTCCATCCGGCCTTATACCATACAGCGAATCGGGGAGGACTACCACGGCAGCAAAAGCGACGCTCTATACCCCTCTGCTTCCACATTGCGCAGGAACATTCAACGAAGTGATACACCCCATCTGCAGCCGGATGATTTTTCCGCAGCTCTCGGATATGCACTTCTGTCTTCCAAAGATTTAACACAATACAAAGATATTAACTCTGATTTGGCTGACAGAGTTAATCGTTATCTTCCCAATTACACTACATTTTCTTCTTTTGTGGAAAAAGTCCATCATCCTTCTCTTACCGGCGGACGCATTCGACGCGGATTACTGCAATGTTTATTGCACCTGGAAACAACAGATAATTCCATGCCTTACCTGCGTCTTCTCGGCATGAAAAGGGAAGCTTCCTCTCTGCTGACTAACAAAGAAGCGCTTCCCTGTAAAATCATATCCCGTCCCGCTGTCGATTCTCGTAATCTGAATACGGCAGCCTGTTCTCTTCTGCAAAAAGATCTGTTGGCCTCTGACCTGTACCGGCAGACCTGGAATCGAAAATACGGAACAACACTGCCAAACGAATACCAGCATTCGCCTTGCTTATACTGATCCATTTTTCCAGTTCATAATTAATCTAAAATTTTCTATTTCGCCGCCAGCCAAATCGGTAAAACAAAAAGCACCACCATCACCACGGCTCCCAGCAATGTTTCAAAAAAGGCAATCACAATCTTCTTTACCACACCGGGTAGTTCTGCACTTTCAAGCAAAGCATAATTTAATGCCCAGACAAACATCATACAGGCACCCCATATCGTAACCAGATTTGTGAAATTCGAGGTATCTCCTGCCATAAGTGCTATTCCCAACTCCATCATGCTAATATAGATTAATACAAAAAACAGCAGATTGATATTCGCATCTGTCACTTTCGAAAAAAATGCATTCAGAAGACAGAGTCCCCCCGTCAACATAACAATAAAAGGAACCTGCGCCAGTCCTTCCAAAGGATGACTAAAATAATTCCATACAAAGCCAACCAAAAGAAAAGCGATTCCCATTATCACTTTTTTTCCGTTTCCCATCCAGTTAAAAATCAAATTCCATGTTTCTCTTACCTGTTTCATTGTCTTCCTCCATTTCACTAAATATAATCTATAATTTCCCGAATATGTTTTACTCCCAAAAGGCGTATTTTACTGATATCTAAATTCCCGGCTTTCTCAATTGATTCACGGTTGGTCTCCGGCAGAATGCACGTTTTGTATCCCGTTTTTATCGCTTCCGCCACGCGGCGTTCAGCCTGCGAAACAGCCCGAACCTCACCGACAAGGCCGACCTCACCGAAAATCAGAACATCACGGTCCGTACTTCGATTGTGATAACTTGACAAAAGTGCCGCCACCAAAGCCAAATCTAATGCCGGTTCCAAAACACGCATCCCGCCTGCTACATTAACATACGCGTCACAGTCCGCCATTTTCACCCCAAGCCTCTTCTCCAACACCGCCATCAGCAGGTTGACACGGTTATAGTCCGTCCCGACCGCCGTCCGCCTTGGCACGGGAAAACCTGTCTGACAAACCAGCGCCTGTACTTCCAGAAGAAATGGCCTGCTTCCTTCCATTGTGCATGCCACGACGGAGCCGGCTTCATTTTCCAAACGCCCCTGCATAAGGTATTCTGATGGGTTAGGAACTTCCACCAGTCCCTGATTCTGCATTTCAAATACACCAACTTCATTCGTAGAACCAAAACGATTTTTTACCCCCCGAAGCATCCGGTACAGCGCCATCTTATCTCCCTCAAAATAGAGAACGGTATCTACCATATGCTCCAGCATCCGCGGCCCGGCCACATTTCCTTCTTTTGTTACGTGACCAACAATAAAAATGGTGATGTTTCTGCTTTTTGCCAAATGAAGAAGTGTGCCCGTTATTTCTCTGACCTGACTGACGCTTCCCGGCGCAGCATCCACATTTTCTTCAAACATAGTCTGAATAGAATCAATCACCACAACTTCCGGATTCACCTCTTCAATTGCCTGAATCACCGTCCCCATACACGTCTCTGAAAAAAGGTACAACTCATCACAAAATGTTCCAATTCTTTCTGCCCGCAGCTTAATCTGCCTTGCAGACTCTTCACCGGAAACATACAAAGTCTTTGTTTCTTTCTTTGCCAACATACGGCACATCTGTAAAAGCAGCGTTGATTTTCCAATCCCCGGCTCCCTTATATTGGTTGGTGGTGATCCGGGGACAATACCGCCCCCAAGCACCCGGTCCAATTCTTTCAATCCGGTCGCAAAACGGCACTCCTGCTGTGTCTCAATCTCGTTAATTTTAGCAGGCCTGACTGCCATCTCCGGGGATACCGCCGATACACCCGCCCGCGTCTTTTTCCCGTGCGGTGCTTCCACCAACGTATTCCATGCATGACATCCGGAACATTGCCCCTGCCACTTTGTAAATTCCATACCACATTCTTTGCAAAAAAATATCGTCTTTTCCTTCGCCATAGCACCCTTCTTTACAGCGTCGGACGACGCTGTCCGTTAAACAGTAGAAGCACCGGCAAATACTGCCGATGCTTGTAATTAATGATTCCTGTACCCGATAAATGACCAAAACACTGTCATAATCATACTAGCACTTCACGATTTTTACATGCGACTTCACACCGTCATTCAAAGATAAACTGGCATTTAATTTCCCTCCGACATTGGTCGGAATTCTCCCTGCTGACACACCATCAACAACCAGCTTATACTCAACTGACGGGTCCATTTCAAGCGTAAAGCTGATATCCCCCGGCGCCTCCACATCAAATTCCACCACATCTGTGTTGCCGCTAAATTTAGTAACCACGGAACCGGGAACGGATTCATAAACAAGTACACCGTTCTTCTCTAATTTCGTAATCTCCCTGAAGGTTTTAATCTTGTAAGCTGCACCTTCGTATTCGAAATCAGATTTCTTCGTCTTCGTATCAAGCAAATAGTTACCAAAACTTAATGTACCATCGGTATCCTTTCGGATCAGTTCTTCAATCACGCTCATCTTGTGAGTCCTCCTTCGTTCACTAAATTCGATGCCTGTCGGCCCACGTATTTTATAAATTCAGTATACAATACTTTGTCTTATTTTGCCATTGTTTTTTTGTGATTTTTTCTTCACGAATCCGTGTTGTCTTCATCTCTTCTGTGAACGGTTATCTCCTTGTTTTCATTCTGCACGGAAACGGTTACATCTACGGTATCACCCACGGCAATATTTCCCTCCAGCACCTCGCGGGCAAGAACATCCTCCACTTCCGTCTGAAGTGCCCGGCGTATGGGGCGTGCACCATAATCCTTGTCAAAACCTTTTGCCGCAACAAAATCTGTCACATCTTTATCAACCGCGAGACGGATATCCATCTGTTCTTTTACTCTTAAAACAAACTGTTTCACCATAATCTCGGTGATGGCATGTATGTTTTCTCTGTTCAGCGGATGAAAAACAATCATCTCATCGATACGATTAATAAATTCCGGCTTGAAAATGTGCTTCACTTCTTCCATTACGCCTTCCTTCATTTTCTTATATTCCTGCTCTTCGCCTGAAGTCTGACCAAACCCAAGCGTCTTCGGTGAAATAATACGATTTGCTCCCGCATTGGATGTCATAATAATTACCGTATTTTTAAAATCCACTTTGCGCCCGTGAGCATCCGTTATATGACCATCTTCAAGAACCTGAAGCAGCATATTAAAAACATCCGGGTGCGCCTTTTCTATTTCGTCAAACAAAAGAACCGAATATGGCTTTTGTCTTACTTTCTCACTAAGCTGTCCGCCTTCATCATAACCGACATATCCCGGAGGAGAACCAATCATTTTGGATACACTGTGTTTTTCCATATATTCCGACATATCGATCCGAATCATATCCTTCTCCGTGCCAAATACAGCCTCAGCAAGTGCTTTACTGAGTTCTGTTTTCCCTACACCGGTAGGCCCCAAAAACAGGAAAGACCCGATAGGACGCTTTGGATCTCTTAATCCCACACGCCCGCGCCGGATTGCCCGGGAAACCGCCTGCACCGCTTCTTCCTGACCGACAACCCTTTCATGCAGAATACTGTCCAGACGTTTCAATCTCTCCATCTCCTCTTCCTGCATCTGCTGCACCGGAATATGTGTCCACTGAGAAACCACTTCCGCAATATGGGAAGAAAGAACCTGATTATTTTTTCGTGCATTTTTCTTGTTCTGTTTTTTTACTTCGCGCACACGTTTTTCTTCTAACTTTTCTTCTTCTGAAAGAATTTCGCGTACACGCTCTAAATTCCCTTCTAAAAGAGCCTGTTCTTTTTGTTCATACAAGTCTTCCAGTTCATTCTGATAACGGTGATTTTTTTCCGCATTTGAATAAACTTTCTGCAGATGAAATTTGGCTGCTGCCTCATCCATTAAATCAATCGCCTTATCCGGCAGAAAACGATCATTTACATAACGGACAGACAAATTCACAGCCGCTTCGATCGCCTCATCCGTAATCGTTACATTGTGAAAATCTTCGTACCGGCTTCTTAATTCCTTGAGCATGCGAATCGTTTGTATCGGTGTCGGCTCTTCAATTACTACCGGCTGAAAACGACGTTCCAACGCTGCGTCTTTCTCTATATGTTTGCGATATTCTTCTCTTGTCGTGGCACCCAGCACCTGAATCTCTCCACGGGCCAATGCCGGCTTCAGAATATTGGAAGCATCAATCGCTCCCTCTGCTCCTCCCGCTCCAATCACCGTATGCAATTCGTCAATAAAGAGCAGGATATTTCCTGCTGTTTTCGCCTCACGAATCGCCCTCTTAATCCGTTCTTCAAATTCGCGCCGGTATTTCGAACCTGCCACCATACCGGATAAATCCAGCGTCAGGATACGTTTATTTTCTAATATGTCCGGCACCCTGCCATCTGCAATACGCATGGCCAGCCCTTCTGCAATCGCTGTCTTTCCGACACCCGGTTCTCCTATAAGGCATGGATTGTTTTTTGTTCGCCGACTGAGAATGGCAATCACTTTTTCGATTTCGTCATCCCGGCCCGACACGGGATCTAATTTCCCATCTCTTGCATACTGGTTCAAATCTCTGGCATACTGGTCTAAAACCGGCGTCGCAGATCCCTTTTTATTGCGGGAGCGGCTGGCAATTAAATCGTTTTTCGCCTGCGCCAAATCTCCGCCTGTAGTCAAAATCAGATCTGTATACAGCTTTTGAATTGAAACTCCCGAAGCAGACAAAATCTTGTATGCCACGCAGGAGGTGTCTTTCATAATCGACAGAAGCATATGCTCTGTCCCTGTTTTCTCCATCTCCGCTTTTCCGGCTTCTTCAGCACTTTGCAAAAGAAGAGATTCCAGTTTTGGGGATGTCTCCCCACTCAGTTTTTCTAGGACGACCGTATCCGACATTCCGCAGTATTTACAGATTTCTTCCTCAAGACGTTCTTTGTCCAAGCCGTTTTCCCTCATAATACGGGATGCCACACCCGGAGCAGCTCCCAATCCGTAAAGCAGATGTTCCGAACCGACTATGCGCTGTCCCATTTTAATCGCAAATTTTGCCGCCCTGTTCAATACCTTTTCGGCTTCTGCCGTAAATTGATTACTCATATCCTATTCTCCATTCCGATATCCTTCATATTGATTATAAATCTGATCTACCAAATCATGTACATCATTTCTGGAAACATTTTTACAGATTGCCTGTGCTAAAATTAAATCCAATGTTTCAGTAAGCTCCATCATTGCTTTTACCTGATCCATATCCACTGCCACCACCGCTCCATGACGACGGTCCAGACGAAGATAACCTTCCTGACGCAGCATGGCATACGCTTTATTGACGGTATGCATATTAATACCTACAGTTTCCGCCATATCCCTTACAGAAGGCAGATTCTCGCCATCCTGCACCTCTTCTTTCACAATTGCCAGAATAATCTGATTGCGAAGTTGAAGATACAACGCTTCATCACTTTTAAAATCAATGGATATATACATCGCCTGCCTCCTCCTTCATATGGTTGATTCCGGGCACAGCTGCGCCACCTGTTATAGGCGCAGTATAACAAAAGTGTTGCTAAAAATCAAGGTCTTCCGGCTTTTTCTTTTTAATTGCCATCTTTAACATTGTTATCAGCATGCAGAGAACGATTATAATAAGAACCGCAATAATCCCAATCAATACATGAAAAGAGACGCTTCCCGTACTCTTTCCATCGGAAACAGAAGCATGATTCACACGTTCCGTCATGGTACCGGTATATTTTTGAATCGTCTGCTCTGTCCGGTCATACTGATAAATTGCTTTTTCCCCACTTGCACCTTTCAGATACAGAAGAAGATAATTGTTATCCAGATCCTGTTCTAATGTAAAAGCGGGAAGTGAAATACCGGATAATTCAATTGTCGACTGTATATAGCCGGCCGGTATACTTTTCAATTCATCGGGATTCAGCACCTCAAATTCATAAGCATTTTTTAAGTAAATAATACCGTCTGTCCGGCGAATTGAAAAGCCTATGTCCGGTGACGTCTCGTCTTTTTCCTTTGCCTCCGTCTGCTCCCGGCTTTCTTTCGTTACCTGAATCTTGTATTCACAGACACTGCCGTTCTCTGCCGTAACCGATACAGTCACATGATTTGTTCCCACCGTCAGATCTTCATTTCCCTTAATTTGCACCCGGGCTTTGTCGTCCTGAGGAACATAGGTAAAATATAAAATATCCGTATCTGCGTCCACCGCAGCCGTATATTCTTTCGTTTCCGGTGAAAAATCAGGTGACAGATTCTGCGCAGAAACTTTAAGACTCTTAAGACGATTTTCGCTGCTTAAGACAGGTTGCGGCGTCACTTCCGGGATTGTGCCCGGCGATGCAGTCGCCTCCGGCTGCCCGGCTCCTTTTTTCTTCACAGTTATGGCAAGACGGTTGGAAGACATAGAAAAATCACTGCCTTCGGAATCCGTCACGGTAACTGCACCATCCGGCACGATTACGGTCGTCCCTTTTTTCTTCGCTTTGAATTGGAGCGAAAAAGTCTTCTTATACGTCTCTTCGGAATTACCCGTAGAAGCAACATAAAGCATGCCGTTCCCACCGCTCACTTTCGCTCCCCCGGAAAGAAAACCAAGTATTTTATCATCATAACTCAAACGAAATGATGTATCCGTAAATGCTTCTTCTGATGTAACCCGGCAAACAACCGTAATTGTTTCTCCTTTTGTTACGGAATCCGTTTCTGATGTTAGCTGCAAAACACCGCTTTTCGCTTTTGCGGTAATTGGGAAGAGACACAAACCTGCAAACAGACACATTAACAATACGATATTTTTTTTTGCTCTCATCTTTATTCCTCCTTGCACTCCCTCTTTACCTTATTACTTTACTTTGGCATTTCACTTACGGCAGACGGCATATTATCATAGACGGGAACGGAAAAAACAAGCGGCGACTTATCCATCATACCTGCGTAGGCTTTCTTCGTTTTAATTGCTTCCTCATAAGCCGCTTCCACATTTGTCATGTACTGATGTTCATAACGTTTATAAGAAGTTACATTAAACTTCTCCAGATAACAGGTGTTCTGCCCTTTTGCAATATATCCGGAACTGATATACTGAGCTCCTCCCACTATCGAACGATATGGATCCGTCCATGGACGCAAATAAGTCCCGGCTTTCGTATTGCTTGCCCATTTTAAACCATTTAGAACCGGTGTACTGCTGCTTGTAGCTCCGATATTATAAAAATTGTATATTCCCGGATAAGAAGATACTGTTCCGGAAACAGCTGAACTTGTTGTTGTAGCACTCGTTACAACTTCCTGTTTCACACGGGAAGCGAGGTGATACGGACTTGCTTTACTGTTTTTCGCCGCCTCAATAAATGCATCCGCGTAATACATTGTTTTCGAAGCACCCGTTGTCAGGTCACTGTAGTTAAACTTTTTGTTATAGAACGGCGTATTGGATAAAATTGTATTCACACCGCTCTTTGTCTGATATTGAGACTGATATTCCAACATCTCAAACATATACACGCTGCGGTCATTTAGAAAATTTCTCGGATCCATATAATATGCAACCGCCTCTCTTGAAGCAGCCACCCATGTGCTTCCGTCAAACACTTTCCATTTCCCGGAAGCAGCATCGTAGGCGTCTTCTGCTGTCGACTTCCATGCCTTTCCTTTGGAATTGGAAATCAGGCTTATGCCGGTTTTTGATTCCGCATCAACGGCTGCATTCCAATCCAATCCGGTTTTATATGCTTTGAACTGCCAATACGGATAGGATGAGTGAAGCGCCCGCAAACTCTGTTTATAAGATTCCGGAAACCCTTCCTGTTTCATTGCCTGTTCAAATTCGGCATCTGACAGCGCCGTTACCGCCACTTTTTTGGTCACCGGCTTTTTGGTCAGCTTCACATATTTTGAATTAACATAACCTGTCCGTTTTTTTCCTGCATACGTGTAAGAAATCTTATACCATCCGGATTTCTTAACTTTGACATCTTTTATAATTGACACT
>CAZGDT010000024.1:0-12894 GCA_964524245.1 uncultured Eubacterium sp.
TTGATTGGACAAGAACTGACCTTGCAATGCCGCTGGAGGATGGTTCTACGGCGTTGGCTTACGATTCCTCTATTATTGACGGAATTGATGCAAGTGAAATGTTTGACCGTATTGAAAAAGCCAGCGGCGGTTTTGTAATGCCGGGATGGGAACCAAATCGCCGGGATGAAATAATGGATTTATTTGATAAGTACAAAGACGTAGATGCAGATAAGCTTCGGGAAAATTACAAGTATTTTCTTGACGGCATAATTCCGACATGTGAAAAGTATGAGATTAAAATGGCGGTACATCCGGATGATCCGGCATGGGATGTGTTTGGACTTCCGAGAATTGTTACATGTGAGGAAGATTTACTGAAGATAGCAGAGATGAATCCAAGCATTTACAACGGATTTACACTTTGTACAGGCTCGCTGGGAAGCAACCTGAATAATGATCTTCCCAAGATTATCCGTAATCCTAAAATTGCGGAGAGAATTCATTTTGCGCATCTTCGTAATATTAAATACGAAAATAAAGATTTATTCCATGAGGTTTCACATTTATCCTCGGATGGAAATCTGGACATGTATGAAATTGTGAAAGCGCTGATTGATACAGGATTTGACGGCTGCATTCGTCCTGATCACGGCCGGATGATATGGAATGAGCAGGCAAGACCGGGATATGGTTTGTACGATCGTGCGTTGGGAGTTGCTTATCTCAACGGATTATGGGAAGCAATTCACAAAAACAGGTAAGGAGAGCTAATTATGAAGTTATCAGATATAAAAAACGGTTCTGTAAAAGAATGGGAAGAAAAAGGTTACAAGCTTCCTGCTTACGATAGGGAGCTTGTGAAAAAAGAAACAAAAGAAGCACCAACATGGGTTCATTTTGGTGCCGGAAATATCTTTCGTGCTTTTCCTGCGGCTAAACTTCAGGAGCTTTTGGACGACGGAAGTTATGACAAAGGAGTAATTGTAGCAGAAAGTTTTGATCATGAGATTATTACAAAAGCATACAAGCCTTACGATGGATTAAGTCTGTCGGTTGTTTTGAAAGCCGAAGGAACTATTGAAAAACATGTCGTCGGAAGTGTTGTGGAATCACTGGTTGCAGATCCGTCTGAGCCGGATGATTTTGCCAGACTGAAGGATATTTTTGAAAATCCTTCTCTGCAGATGGTAACATTTACCATTACGGAGAAAGGGTATTCACTTGTTAATGGAAAAGGGGAAATGCTTCCCGGCGTTGAAGAAGGAATGAAGGAAGGACCGGGGATGCAAAGTCATCTGATGGGCCGAATTGCATCATTATGTTATGCAAGATTCCGAAAACAGGCAGCACCGCTTGCACTTGTAAGTACAGACAACTGTTCTCATAATGGAGACAAATTGAAAGCCGGTGTGATGGCATACATAACGGCATGGCAGAAAGAAGGTAAAGTTGAAAAAGATTTTGTGACTTACATGGAAGAAAAAGTATCCTTCCCATGGTCAATGATTGACAAAATTACGCCGAGACCGGATGAAAATGTTAAGGCCATGCTGGAACAGGATGGTTTCGAGGATACGGAGCTGATTATTACAAGCCGCAATACGTATACGGCGCCTTTTGTAAATTCGGAAGAGACAGGGTATCTTGTTATTGAAGACGATTTTCCAAATGGCCGTCCGCCTCTTGAAAAGGCAGGGATTCTTTTTACGGAACGGGAAACGGTGGATAAAGTGGAAAAAATGAAAGTCTGTACCTGTCTGAATCCGCTTCACACGGCGCTGGCCGTATACGGCTGCATGTTGGGACATACATCCATACATGATGAGATGGAAGATGTGGAATTACGTACTTTAATTGAAAAAATGTGTTACAACGAAGCTATGCCGGTGGTTGTGGATCCGGGTGTAATTAATCCGAAGGAATTTGCAGAAGCAGTTTTAAAGAAGCGTCTGCCAAATCCGTTTATGCCTGATACACCGCAGCGCATTGCCTGTGATACTTCACAAAAATTGCCGATTCGTTTTGGCGAAACAATCAAATACTATTGTTCCGGGAAGAATTTGGATCCGAAAAGTCTGACGCTGATTCCTCTTGTGCTTGCCGGATGGTGCCGCTATCTTATGGGCGTTGATGATGCAGGCAGGACATTTGAACAGAGTCCGGATCCGCGTTTGGATGAGGTGAAGGTACATGTGCAGGGAATATCTTTTGGAGACACGAATGTGCATGAAGCGTTGCAACCGATTCTTTCCGATTCCTCTATTTTTGCAGTGAATCTTTATGAAGCCGGACTGGGTGAAAAGATAGAAGCCATGTTCACGGAATTAATTGCAGGTACGGGAGCGATTCGTGCAACATTAAAAAAATATGTATAGAATAGCATAATAAAATAAAAACCGTATTGTTTTCCGCAATACGGTTTTTATTTTATTGAAGATGGTTCTTCATCAGATTCAGGGCATTTTTTTCCAGTCGTGAAACCTGTGCCTGCGAGATATGGATTTCGTCGGCTACTTCCATCTGTGTTTTTCCTTCAAAGTAGCGGAGTCTGATAATGTTATTTTCGCGTTTCGGAAGATGTTCTAAAGCTTCTTTCAGTGATAAGTGTTCAATCCAGCTTACTTCTCTGTTTTTTTTGTCGCTTATCTGATCCATAATATACAGGGTATCCCCACCTTCAGAATAAACCGGTTCGTATAGGGAAACAGGACTCTGGATGGCATCCAGAGCAAACGCAATGTCTTCCGGGGAGACATCAATTATCTTTGCAATTTCTTCAAGTGTCGGTTCAGTTTCCTGCTTTTTCATTAATGCCTCTTTTGCATAAATTGCTTTATATGCCGTGTCACGGAGCGAACGGCTGACACGGATGGCATTGTTGTCACGAAGATACCGGCGCACCTCTCCGACGATCATGGGAACAGCATAAGTTGAGAACTGAACATCCTGCGACACATCAAAGTTATCAATAGCTTTTATAAGTCCAATACAGCCAATTTGAAACAGGTCGTCAATGTTTTCATTGCTGTTATTAAAGCGTTGAATGATACTGAGAACCAGCCGGAGATTCCCCTGAATATATTGTTCTCTGGCATCTTTATCTCCGTTTTTTATTCGGGTAAACAGTTCCTTTTTTTCATCTTTGGAGAGAAGTGGGAGTTTGCTTGTGTTAATTCCGCAAATTTCAACTTTGTAGTGTGCCATGATGGGTTCCTCCTGATAACATTTTGTAAATTCTCCTTCTTTTAGGATGAACGTAGTTGGAACGAATTATGCGTCCCAACATAGAATAACCGTAAGAAAAGTGCGGAGTTTGGACATGCGAATATGTGATTTGAAAGAAAAAGAAGTTATAAATATATGTGATGGTGAACGGATGGGATTTGTGGAAGATGTAGAATTTGATTTGTGTACGGGAAAAATCAGTCATATCATAATTCCCGGACCATGCAGGTTTTTTGGTGTGTTGGGGAGAGAAGAAGAATATATAATAGAAATCTGCCATATATGTAAAATTGGTGCAGAACTGATTCTGGTAGAAGTGAATAAAGAAAAAGTTACTCGAAAATGTGGAAGCTAGACTTTACTTCGAGAGCGAAATCCGATATACTTACAGTAGTAGAAAAACGAGGAGAGAAGATTATGAAATGTCCGTTTTGTTCAGAAGAAAATACGAAAGTTATCGATTCCCGGCCGGCAGATGATAACAGTTCCATTCGCCGCCGGCGTCAGTGTGAAAAATGCGGCAAGCGTTTTACTACATACGAAAAACTTGAGACAATACCGCTGGTGGTTATCAAGAAAGATCAGGCGAGAGAGCCCTATGATCGTTCTAAAATAGAAAAAGGTGTATTTCGCTCTTGCATTAAACGACCAATATCGGTAGATCAGATTAATGAATTAGTGGATTCCGTAGAAGGAGCTGTTTTTAATCTTGGCGAGAAAGAAGTGCAGAGCAGCCGGATTGGCGAAATTCTCATGGATAAGCTGCAGGAACTGGATCCTGTGGCATATGTGCGTTTTGCATCCGTATATCGTGAATTTAAGGATGTGAATACATTTATGGATGAGATTAAGAAACTTTTAGAACAGCAGGGAACCATGGAAGAGTAGAAATCACTTGCACCCTCTAAATCCGTGTGTTATGATGTCTTTGGATCAATCCTCGGATGAGGAGGACTTATGTATAGTAAAGTATTTGGTGCAGATGTGGCAGGTATGGAAGCCCGTGTGATTTGCATCGAGGCAGACGTCAGTGACGGACTGCCTGTTTTTGATATGGTTGGATTTCTTGCTTCTGCCGTGAAAGAAGCGAGAGAACGTGTGCGCATTGCCGTGCGCCAGATAGGGATTCGTTTTCCGGCGAAGCGGATTACCGTAAATTTATCGCCGGCGAATCTTCGCAAGGAAGGAACTTCTTTTGATCTTCCCATTGCAATTTCTCTTTTGACCGCATTCGGTCAGTTATCAGAAAAAAACACAAAAAATACGTTGTTTGTCGGTGAACTTGGATTAGATGGCACCATACATGCCGTTAATGGTGTGCTTGCCATGATTCTTGCCGGAAGAGAACAGGGAATTACCCGATTTCTTGTACCTGAAGCCAATGTTAAAGAGGCAGCTGTTCTTTCCGATATTGAACTTTATGGATTGGAAACACTGAAAGAGACAGTGGAATTTTTACGCGGAGAAACGGATAAAGAGAGTGTACATACTTCTTTTGAACAATGGCAGAAAGATGAGGATAATATGGTCGATTTTGCGGATATTGAGGGACAGTATATGATGAAACGTGCCGCAGAAATTGCAATAAGCGGATGTCATAATCTGCTGATGATCGGGCCTCCGGGGAGTGGGAAAACGATGCTTGCGAAGCGTCTTCCGACAATTATGCCCCGAATGAGCATGGAAGAAAGTCTGAATATAACGAAATTATACAGTATATGCGGACTTTTGCCGAAGCAGTCCTCCCTTGTTACGAGGCGTCCGTTTCGCGCACCACATCATACCATTACGCCAACAGCATTGACCGGCGGCGGAAGAATCCCCGTTCCGGGCGAAATTACGCTGGCTTCCAAGGGGGTACTTTTTTTAGATGAACTTCCCGAGTTTTCACGTTCTTCCCTTGAGGTGCTTCGACAGCCGCTGGAAGAACATAAAGTTACAATATCCCGTGTGGGGAAAAGTTATGAATACCCATCGGAATGTTCATTTGTGGCGGCGATGAATCCGTGTCGCTGCGGTTATTTTCCGAATCGGAATAAATGTCGCTGCACGGTGGCAGAAATACATAAATATCTGGCGAAAATAAGTGAACCGCTTTTGGACCGCATGGATTTATGCGTTGAAACCGGACTTCCGGATTTTCATTTGTATGGCAGGGAAAATGAAACTTCTGCAGATATTCGAAAACGCGTGGCATATGCAATGGATATTCAAAGACAGAGGTATCGGGAAGAAAGCTTTTCATATAATGGAGAATTAAACGTGGCTGTGCTTGAAAAATACTGTCCTCTGGGAAAAGAAGAACAGGAATATCTTGAAATGCTTTTTCGGGCAGAAGAATTAAGCATGCGCCGAATATCCGGAATTATTAAGGTGGCCCGAACGATTGCGGATCTGGCGGGGTGTGCAGACATAAAAGAAGAACACATCACGGAAGCAGTTAAGTTTCGCAGTATTGACAGGAAGTATTGGGGGGTGGACGGCAGATGAACAGAGAAGAAAAATATCAGTATTGGTTATGCTCGATACGCGGCCTCGGTTTTTTTGCCGTTCAAAAGCTGTACGATTCCTTTATGTCGGCAGAAGCAGTTTATCGTGCGTCAGATAAGGAAATTTTCCAATTGAATTTCTTGAAAGATAAAGAAAAAAAACTTATAGTCCGGGCAAAAAATGATGAGGAGTGGAAAAAAGAATGGGACATAATCCGCCAAAAGAAAATAAAATGCATTATGCCATTTCATGAATCTTATCCGGATGTATTCCACAGTCTGTACCAACCGCCCAAAAAGTTATTCATAAAAGGGAAAGCTCCTTCTTCAAAATGCGTATCCATTGGTATTGTCGGAGCCAGAAACTGCACGCCTTATGGGAGAGATATGGCGAGGCTGTTTGGATATCGTCTGGCAGAAAGCGGTGTTCAAATTATTAGTGGCATGGCGCTTGGGATTGACGGATGGAGTCATCAGGGAGCATTGGAAGCCGGTGGAGACACGTTTGCCGTCCTTGGATCCGGAGTAGAAGTATGTTATCCCACCCGTCACAGAAAACTATACGAAAGTATTCTAATGCATGGCGGCATTCTTTCTGAATTTCCCATATATGCACAGGCAAAGCCGGCATTTTTTCCTATGAGGAACCGTATCATAAGTGCTTTGTCGAATGGGATTCTTGTAGTGGAAGCAAGGGAAAAAAGCGGTTCGCTGATTACGGCGGATGCTGCATTGGAACAGGGAAAGGATGTATTTGTGATTCCCGGAAGAATAGGTGATGAATTAAGTGTGGGATGTAACCGTCTGATTCGGCAGGGGGCAATACCGGTTCTTTCTCCGGATGATATTCTTTCATACTACAGGATAGAAAAAAAGAATAAAATGGAGCCGGAATCAGGAATAGAGAAGAATATTCTGGAATATATGGAAATAAGACCTGTTTATGTGGATGAAATATCGGAAAAATTACAGGTTTCACAAACAGAATTGATGAAGTGCATTCTGAAATTGAAGGAACAGGGTTATATTGAAGAAATACAGAGAAACTGCTTTATGAAAAAAACATAAATTTTGCTTGAAAGGGAGATTAAAATGGTGTATGCTAAGTTTTGTTGAAATTTTCAGAAACAAATTAATCCGGGATTAGTTGAATACCAGCATTTCGGAACGGAGGGTAATATGGCAAAGAATCTGATTATTGTAGAGTCTCCGGCTAAATCGAAGACAATAAAGAAATTTTTAGGCAAGAATTACGAAGTTGTGGCATCTAACGGTCACGTTCGTGATATGCCGAAGAGTCAGATGGGGGTGGATTTTGAACATGATTTTGAACCCAAATATATCACGATTCGCGGAAAAGGCGATTTGCTTGCATCCCTGCGAAAGGAAGTAAAGAAGGCAGATAAAATCTATCTGGCAACTGACCCGGACCGTGAAGGTGAAGCGATATCGTGGCATCTGTGTCATGCGTTAAAGCTGGATCCGAAGAAAACCAGCCGGATTACCTTTAATGAAATAACGAAGAATGCAGTCAGACAATCATTAAAACAGTCCAGAAATATTGACATGGATTTAGTAGATGCCCAGCAGGCGAGACGTGTGCTGGACCGTCTGGTAGGATATTCCATAAGCCCTCTTTTGTGGGAAAAAGTAAAACGTGGTCTGAGTGCGGGGCGTGTACAGTCAGTAGCACTTCGTATTATCGCGGACAGAGAAAGTGAAATTGATGCGTTTATACCGCAGGAATATTGGACAATGGAAGCGGAACTTGCCATTTCCGGAGTGAAGAAACCTCTGGTTGCCAGATATTATGGAAATCCGGAAAAACATGATATAGCTTCCATGGAGGAAGCGGAGCAGATTCAAAAAGAATTAGAAGGAGAAACCTTTCGTGTTAACAGCATAAAAAAGAGTGAGCGTATGAAGAAGCCGGCACTTCCCTTTACCACTTCCACGCTCCAGCAGGAATGTTCTAAACATTTGAATTTTCCGACAAGAAAAACTATGCAGATTGCTCAGCAGCTTTATGAAGGGGTGGCAGTAAAGGGGCACGGAACCGTTGGACTTATAACTTATTTGAGAACAGACTCCACCCGCATTTCAGAAGAAGCGGACAAGGCCTGCAGAGAGTATATTAAAAATGTTTATGGCGAAGAAAATCTGATAGAAAAATCAACAACACAGAAGGCGAATGGCAAGATACAGGATGCACATGAGGCAATACGCCCTACTTATGTAGATTTAACACCGGTTCAGGTAAAAGAGTCTTTGACGAGAGACCAGTTTCGCCTTTATCAGTTAATATGGAAGCGTTTTGTTGCAAGCCGCATGCATTCGGCGAAATATGAAACAATTTCAGTAAAGATTATGGCAGGCAGGCACCAATTTGTCAGTTCCGGTTCTAAACTCGTATTTCCCGGATTTATGTCGGTATACCGACAGGATGAAGAGAAAGAGAAAGACAATGCGGTACTCGCAAAAGTGACTGCTGATTCGGATCTTAGTGTAACAAAAATTGTGCCGGAACAGCATTTTACCCAGCCGCCGGCTCATTTTACGGAAGCTTCTCTTGTTAAAACACTTGAAGAATTGGGGATTGGCCGGCCAAGCACTTATGCGCCGACGATTTCCACGCTGATTTCCAGACGTTATGTGGCAAAAGAAAAAAAGAATCTGTATTTATCGGATTTGGGCGATATCGTTAATCAGATTATGGTAAGTGCATTCCCCACGATAGTGGATGTGAATTTCACGGTTACCATGGAAGCTCTTCTGGATAGCGTGGCAGAAGGAAATGTTGAATGGAAAACAATTGTTCGAAATTTTTATCCGGATCTTGAAAAGTCAGTGAAACATGCAGAAAAGGCTCTGGAAAAAATCAAAATAGAAGATGAAGTGACGGATGTAGTCTGTGAACTTTGCGGACGCAACATGGTAATAAAGTATGGAATTCACGGCAAATTTCTTGCATGTCCCGGATTTCCGGAATGTCGTAATACAAAACCTTATTATGAAAAAATCGGCGTAAAATGTCCGAAATGCGGTGGAGAGATTGTAGTAAAGAAAACGCAGAAAGGTCGTCGCTATTACGGATGTGAAAATAATCCGGAGTGTGACGTGATGACATGGCAGAAACCATCAGGCAAAATCTGTCCGGAGTGCGGAGGCATGATGCTTGAGAAGGGAAACAGGCTCGTCTGCGCTGATAATAGCTGTGGATATATTGAAAAAAAGCAGAAAGATAATAAAATAGAACGTGAAGAGAGTTAGTGCTTGTCAACATGATGAAATTATGATAAAATCACTCCATGGGGGACATTGCATATGAGTATTGAGCTGCTTGACAAGACTCGAAAGCTCAACCGTCTCCTCAATGACAAACATTCTTCCAAAGTAGCATTTACCGATATATGTTCCGTTTTGGGCAATGTTTTGCGGGCGAATGCTTATATTATAAGCAGCAAAGGGAAGATGCTTGGAACTTATGTGAATGGTGACGGTGCGATTCCGAGTTTTCAGAACAAAAGAGGAAGTTATATTGAGACGGCGGTGAATGAACGTTTTCTTAATGTGCTTTCAACGAAAGAGAATGTCAATTTGGAAACCCTGGGATTTTCAAAAGAAGAAATTTTTGGATTCCGGGCTTTGATTACGCCAATCAGCATAGGTGGTGAACGGTTAGGAACATTGTTTCTATACCGGCACGAAGAAGAGTTTTCGATAGAAGATATTATTTTAAGTGAATATAGTACAACGGTGGTCGGGCTGGAAATTATGCGTGGTATTCAGGAAGAGTCCGACATGGAACAGCATAAGAAGAGTAATGTCACATCTGCACTGACAGCACTAACGCCGTTGGAACAGAGAGCGGTAAAGCACGTTTTTCAGGCTTTGGATGGTGCAGAAGGAACGATTGTCACGAGTAAGCTGGCCGGTGAGACAGGTATTACCAGGACAGTGATTGTAAATGCACTGCGGAAACTGGAAAGTGCCGGTCTGATAAAAACCAGATCATCCGGTGTTAAAGGAACGTGTATTAAAGTGCTGAATGACATTGTCTATACGGAGTTTGACAGCCGTTACCATGAAAGATGTAATTCATAAACGCAAACGGAGTTGTGATATGAGGTCACGGTTCCCTTTGCTTTTTTCAAGGAGAGGAAGTGAAAGCATGGTTTTATCAAATGCTTACAACTATGTTAATGTGTTGGATCGGGCTGCCGATGCCGCATGGACGCGAAATGACGTGCTGGCGAACAATATTGCCAATGCAGACACGCCGGGATACAAAAGAAAAGACGTACAGTTTGAAACATATCTGTCAAATGCGGTGGCGGGGACGGATTCGCTGGATGAAACGGTAGCAGGCATTGACCTGAACGAGTTAAATGCTACCGTGTACACAGAGCAGTCGGGACTCAGTTATCGGATTGACGGCAATAACGTGGATATTTCTACGGAGAATGTGGAACTTGCAAAAAATCAGATTAAGTATTATACGCTGATGAATTCCATTAATCAGGAGTTTTCAAGGATGAAGTCGGCTCTTAAAACATCATAAAAAAGCCAGGAGGAATTGATATGTCAGTTTTTGGTGCTATGGATGTCAGTGCTACCGGCATGACGGCGCAGCAGCTTCGCATGGATACGATTTCAGAGAATATAGCGAACGTAAACACTACAAGGGGCGCTGACGGCAAGCCGTATAAACGGAAAGCAGTTGTTTTTCAGGAAAAAAGTTACCCGTCATTCAGTGAGAGTTTAAGTATGGCGAACCGACATAATATCGGAAAAGGAGTAAAAGTTTCTGAAATTGTGGAAGATGATTCGGAAGGGAATATGGTATACGATCCCTCCCACCCGGATGCTGACGAGGATGGGTATGTTACGTATCCAAATGTCAATACGGTGACGGAAATGACGGATATGATCGATGCAACGCGTGCTTTTGAAGCGAATGTCACGGTATTAAATTCCACAAAGGGAATGGCATTGAAAGCTTTGGATATCGGCCAGTGATGATTTTCGTAAATCCGGCAGGAATGGAGGAAACAAATGGATATAGCAAGTTTGTCTGCCATTAGCGGCATTGAAAATATAACCAGATATGCAGATAACAGTATGCAGACGGAAAAGTCGAAAGATACGGGAACGGCAAGTTTTGAAAGCCTGTTGAATTCGGCAATGAATCTTGTGCAGCAGACGGAAGACTATTCCAATGCGGCGGAAGTTGAAGAAGTGAAGTATGCCATGGGTGAGAGTGACAGCCTTCATGATTTGATGGTGGCACAGCAGAAGGCGAATATCACGCTTCAGTATACGGTTGCCGTAAAAAATACGGCGGTAGAGGCGTATCGCACGATTATGAATATGCAGATATAGAGACTATAGCTTTGAGGAGCGATAAAAGACAATGATGGAACAATTAATTGCAATCAAAGATAAAATCCTTGAATTCTGGAATAAATATACGGCAAAACAAAAAACGATCATTATATGCGTGGCTTGTGCGATATTGATTGCTATTGTTTTGCTTGCTTATTTTATGACACGTCCCGTATATACGGATGTGGCGACGCTGAGCGGAGACTCGGCAACTACATTTGATGAAGCGTTGGAAGGAGCGGGGCTGGATTACCAAAAAGAGTCGGATACTGATGGAAATACGACCTTTCGGGTGGAACAGTCAGAATATTCGGACGCCATTCTTCTTATGGGAGAAAATCAGATTACGGATGACGAGATGACGTGGGAAAAGGCATTAGATTCTGACATGACTACTTCGTCTGACGAGAAACAGACCAAAACGACACTGGCACTGCAATCGTCCATTCGCAGGGGACTGTTGAATTTTGAAGGAGTGGAGGATGCTACAGTGTATATTAACCGTCCGAAAGACGACGGCACGATATATGCGGAAAAAGAAGAAACCTCGGTCAGTGTTTCCTTTAAAATGGCAGGGAATAAAACGATGGATGGTGAAACGGCGGAAGCAGTTGCGTATTATCTTTGCAATGCCGTGGGAAGTGCAAAACCGGATCATATCGTGCTGACCGACACAAAGGGGAATCTCCTTTTTAACGGGCAGGAAGATACCGGGCTTGGCGGAACGATAAACAGTACGGAAGAGTATCGGGATAAGTTGAAGAATAATTTTGCCAAATATGTTCGTGACCTGTTGACGAAGGCGGGTTATGATGATGTAGAAGTGTCCAAGAGTAATATTGTTTTTGACATGGACAAGATTACAGAACTTGTAACAACGTATACTACAAACGAGGGGCAGGATCAGGGACTGTATGGAAGCTCTTATGAATATAAGTCTACCGGAAGTTCCGGCTCCGGCGGTGTTCCGGGAACGGAGAGCAATGGAGATGTTACGGACACGATGATTCAAACCGAAGGCGACAGTTCCACAGAGACGATACTGAATAAATATGAGTACCTTCCGAATAAAACCGTACAAAATATTGAACACGAAATTGGAGCCGTGAAAAAAGATGAGTCTTCAATTGCGGTTGTTCTAACCCGCTATAACGTAATTAAAGAAGGAACACTCAAAGAGCAGGGAGCTCTTGATGATGTATCATTTGATGAATATGTGGATGCCAATAGCGGTGTGACGGAACAGCAGGTTCCTGAGAATCTGCCACAGTTAGTTGCTGCGGCGACCGGTATTTCGGAAAAAAATATAGAAATTCAGGTTGTGGAAAAACCGGTATTTGAAGCAGACGAAGAGGGCGGATTTGGTGACAATGTCACAAATTATCTTATGGTTATACTAACGGTGCTGATTGCCGGATTACTTGTTTTTGTCATTATTAAGGGAACATCACCGGTCGAGGTAACAGAGTTGGAGCCGGAATTGTCGGTTGAAGATTTGCTTGCCACAACAAGAGAGAATGAATCGGGACTTGAAGAAATTGAATTGGAAGATAAGTCGGATACGTATGTAATGATTGAAAAATTTGTAGATGAGAATCCGGAAGCAGTTGCTTTGCTTTTGCGTAATTGGATTAATGATGACTGGGGGGCTGTGTAATGGCAGGAAACACATACAGTGAATTAGACGGAATCCAAAAAGCAGCGATTCTTCTCATTGCATTAGGACCGGAGAAGGCGGCTGTCGTATTCAAACATTTGAAAGAAGATGAAATTGAACAGCTCACATTGGAAATTGCTAACACGAGAAGTGTTT
>CAZGDT010000025.1:0-12629 GCA_964524245.1 uncultured Eubacterium sp.
TCACCATCAATCAAAAGCGAACGGTTTGCAATATAACCACGGTTGTACCCCTGACGTCCTTTAATACCAATAACATAGTCGCCTTCTTTTTCAACTGAAGCAGTCCACTCCAGCCAGTCACCGGCAACTTTCCACTGCGTACCGCCGATTACATTAAGCACCTGCTTACTGGTATTGTGTTTCGTTACATTACCGTCTTTATCCTCATACTCGGTATCACCCGACGTACGATCGTATGTCGCATACAGAGACGGTGAAGACCGGCGGTCTGACTTTTCACCCTGAATCTTCTGTACGTAATTCTTATCAACATCATTTGTTTTGCCTTCATTTGTCTTGGCATACTCAGCATAAGTCGGTGTTTTCTGTTTGTTACCAACTTCCAGCTTGCGCATAATCAAACGCTCATTGACGCCGGTCAGCCGGATTTTGTTCACACCTTTGTGGAAATAGAAATAATACGGCTCCGTCTCATAACCGGTCGGATCTTCAAAATAGGAAGAAATCCATGTACGTGTCGGATCTTCAATCTGAGAAGGACGAATCTCATTCCCCTGATTATCCGTCGTCGGTTCACCGTCATCCGTGTATACACGTCCGAAATCTATACCTTCCGCGCCATTAAACGGAGACTCAAATTTACCCGTTTCTTCATTATAGAGTTCCACCTTGGTCTCAATTGAGATACCACGGTCATTCTCATCCCCCGTCGAAGGATAATACTCCAGGCGCATGTTGTAATAGCCCTCTTCCTTCACATTTACAGAATAAACTGCACTCCCCTCTTCGGGAATAAGAACAGCTTCTTCCTTTTCATTCTCCGGACCAAGATCGTTATGTACAGTGACATCTTTGGTTGTCTCTTTCTTTTCGAAACCGGCAACCGGAATATCATAGACGGTACCCATCGGGGTATTTGCATCCGTGCGTTCTGCCACATAATCACTATACTGGCCTTCTCGCTGATATTCGCTGCTCATAGCGTCAAAATCCACACCTGCGTACTTGTCGGAGTTGTCGCTGACAGACGATCCCTTCAACTTAAAAAAGAGTACAAATGCAATAATCACAAGTACTACAATCAGAAATGTCCGTAAGCCTTTTTTCTTCATCAACTTTGACATAGCTGTCGCAATCTCCTTTCGTTGTTTCTCTTTTTATGCATTCTGCCAATGAACCATGTCCTCTATGCAAAACACACTATGTTTTTTTGTATAAAATGTATACAGTTTGTTATAAAGTATATCACCATTTTTGTGACATGTCCATAGTTTTCGAGACAATTTTTTATGAATATTTGCTAAATCACCATCCCTAATGTGACAAGAATATGTTTTCTATTTACAATGTTTGGAAGATATATTAAAATCCTAGGTAGAAGTTTTACAATGAATATGAACTATGGAGGTCTCATTCTATGAGAAATAATATGACATCAACCAATCCGATTCTTCCGGGTTTTTATCCGGATCCTTCCGTCTGCCGCGTCGGTGACGATTACTATCTTGTAACATCAACATTTGCTTATTTCCCCGGTGTTCCCATCTTTCACAGTAAAGATCTGGTTCACTGGAATCAGATAGGCAATATTCTTACTCGCAGAGAACAGCTCCCTCTTGTAAATGCGGAGACAAGCGAGGGGATTTTTGCACCGACCCTGCGCTATCATGACGGCACTTTTTACATGATCACAACGAATGTGACACCAACAAATGATATCAATAATTTCATCGTTACTGCCACAGATCCGGCAGGTCCCTGGTCAGATCCGTACTGTTTGGATTCAGCCGGAATTGATCCGTCCCTCTTTTTTGATGATGACGGCCGGTGCTATTATTGCGGGACACAGCCGCGCAGAGAAGGTTCACGCTACTTTGGTGATAATGAAATTTATATTCAGGAACTGGATTTAAAAACAATGAAACTGACCGGCGAAAGCTATCCGGCATGGCACGGTGCGCTGCGCGGTGTGGAATGGCCGGAGGGTCCCCACATATATAAAAAAGACAACTGGTACTATCTGATGATTTCAGAAGCAGGAACCGGACACAATCATGCAGTATCCATTGCGCGAAGCAAGAGCCTGAAAGAACCATTCGAAGGAAACAAAGCCAACCCAATCCTGACGCACCGTCATCTCGGATACCATTATCCGATTGTGAATGTCGGACACCCTGACATTGTAGAGACGCAAAACGGTGAATGGTGGATGGTTTGTCTGGCTTCCAGAACCTGTGGCGGCTATTATCGCAATCTTGGCCGTGAAACCTATCTTGTTCCTTTTGTATGGGAAAACGGATGGCCTGTCATTAATCCCGGCAAGGGAATTTTGGAGGACACATTTGTTCTTCCCGATCTTCCCTTTTCCACCGTTGACCCGGTTCCGACAAAGGAAGATTTTGACTGTTCTGATTTGCCAATGAATTTTCTTTTCCTGCGTAATCCGAAGGAAGAGAATTATTCTCTGACAAACCGTCCCGGCTTCTTAGAAATGATCCCGGATGCAGATGTACTTTCCTCCAAGGGAACACCTTCCTATCTCTGCCGGAGACAGCTTTCTTTTAATTTTATGGCGGAAACATTTTTAGAATTTGAACCGGAGTCTGAAAACGAGCAGGCGGGAATGGCAATTTACCAGAGCCAGTCTTTTAACTACCAGCTTTTGGTCGGTATGGAAAAGGAACGTTCCGTTATATCGCTCGTAAAGACATATAAAGACAAAACAGAAACAATATCCAAAACAATCTGCAGCGAAAAGCATACGCAATTCTATCTGCGCATTTCCGAAAATGAGCAGGATTTAACTTTCACCTACAGCTTCGACGGCAAATTGTACCGTACACTGGCTGATCACGTAGACGCCAGAATACTAAGCACGGATGTTGCCGGCGGCTTTGTCGGAAATACAATCGGACTTTATGCAACATCTAACGGACAACAAAGCTCAACGGTTGCCGCTTTTGATTACTTCACATACCGCTGACAGTTCTCTCCGGATGAAGAGGCCTACTGCCCCTCCATTCGGAGAATTTCTTTTTTCAGGCGTTTCATTATTTTCTTTTCCAGACGTGATATGTAACTCTGTGATATTCCGAGCAAATCCGCTACTTCTTTTTGTGTCATCTCCCGTTCCTGTTTATCGTCAATGCCAAACCGCAGGCGGATAATTGTCTGCTCACGGTCACTTAATGTCTCTAACGCTTTTCTCAATAATCTTCTGTCAAGCTCTCTTTCAATATCGCGATAAATAACGTCTTCTCCGGTTCCCAATATGTCTGACAGCAACAACTCATTACCATCCCAATCAACATTTAACGGTTCATCAATTGACACTTCCAGCTTTGTTTTATTGTTGCGCCGTAAATACATCAGGATTTCATTTTCAATACAGCGTGAAGCATAAGTTGCCAGCTTGATGTTTTTGCACGGATTAAATGTGTTGATTGCTTTCATCAGCCCTATCGTACCAATTGAAATCAGATCTTCTACTCCCACTCCGGTATTATCAAATTTTTTGGCAATGTATACTACCAGACGAAGATTGTGTTCCACAAGCATATTACGGGCAGTTTCATTATCCTTATTTCCCAGGCATTCAATGCATGCCGCCTCCTCGGAAGGTTCCAATGGTGCCGGCAGAATTTCTGCTCCGCCAATGTAATGGATGTCTCCTCCCCGATGAAATAAAACACTGCGCCAGTCCTGAATCATACGAAACTGAAACTGACCCGGCATAGAAATACGTAACAGCATATTAATGCTCCTCCTTTTTTTTCTCTTTTATGAACATGTCGGGATGCAGGATAATCTCATACTCTCCATCTACCGAAACATATTTATTGCATACTGCCACCCATGGTTTTTCAACACGCTCCCGGTTTCCTTTCTTTTGAATTTCAAGCATTTCTGCCTGAAATGCCGGCAGAATTCCACTCTCTTTTCCTATGGAATGGAAAGGAATCATTCGCATCAGCGGCTTCTCTCTTCCCTGCCAAAGTTTTTGCACGAAAGCTTCCTCTCCCAACAGAACCGGCTTCTGACTTATGGGTTCATAAAGTCCGTTACCGGTATCCAAAAATGCATTGCCGGCAATCTTCCTGTCTTTGTAGTAAATGCAGACTCTGTAGTAGCAACATGATTTTTCCTGTCTTTTATGAATTCCGGGAATCAAAAACCGAACAAGTAAAAGGAAAATGATAATTACCGTAAGCATCTGAATACCTCCCAAAGAGGCGGAAAAGATGTTTTCCATCTGAGTCAGCATGCCCGCCAGTATAAATGACATAACATAATACATGACCAAATTACGCAAAAATGCCCCTGGTGTCGTTTTCCCGAAACCCAGACGAATCTGAATTGCGCTGATCAATAAATAACATAGGACAAATACCGGAATATTGCGATGAATTCCAAGAAAAACCATGAGACAGGCCATAACTGCACCAAAAGCAGCCGCTGACAGCATACGTCTGATTCGCACATTCCGCCGTTCCCAAAAACTCTCCAAAAGCAGAACAGAAAAATTCATTCCTACATTTACCAGAAAAAAAACATCCAGATACACTTTCATCTTTATCCTCTTCTTATCCAAAACAATATCCATCCTTAAGGTGTAAGATTATTATAAATAAGGCCATCTGCAAATTCTGTCAAAACAAGTATGGAAAATATGAATATTGATAGTCAGCTTTCCTCTTCTTCTGATAAATTGCGACACAATATAACCTTGCGCACCTGTCTGCGTAAGCGAAAATGTCCGATTATGTCAGATTGGAATTAATTTCTTGCATAAACAGAAAGAATCTTTTACAATAAAAAAAGCATGATCAAAAACCATGCATGGATATTAATTATGAAAACAGAAAGGATATCAGACTATGAGCAAAAAGAACCCGATTGTAACAATTCAAATGAAAAAGGGCGACACCATTAAGATTGAACTTTACCCGGATGTCGCGCCAAATACCGTATGTAATTTTGTTTCCCTTGTTAACAGTGGCTTTTATGACGGATTGACCTTCCACCGCATTATTGAAGGATTTATGATTCAGGGCGGTGATCCTGATGGCAACGGAACCGGCGGGCCTGATTACAGCATTCCCGGAGAATTCTCCATCAATGGATTCAACAACACGCTGAGCCATGAGCCGGGCGTTATCTCCATGGCACGTTCACAGCACCCGGATTCTGCCGGCTCTCAATTTTTCATTATGCATAAAAAAGCCTCTCATCTGGATGGCTCCTATGCCGCTTTCGGTAAAGTCACGGAAGGCATGGACATTATAGATGAACTGGCAAAAACAAAAACGGACTGGAATGATATGCCGCTAAATCCTGTCGTAATGGAAAAGGTAACGGTAGAGACTTTCGGCGAAAATTATCCGGATCCGGAAAAAGCCTGAATCACTCCACCGTCTCCCCCATATAATAAAACCCGTGACTTTCCTTAAGCCTTACCGGTACAATCTGCCCGATCTGACCGACGTCTGCCGGGCAGTGTACCACGGCATTATTGGAAAGACGCCCCGTAATAAGAGAATCATTCTGCGCATTCACTTCTTCCAACAGTACCGGGACAGTTTCTCCCACCCGCTTTTCCGTTATTTCCGTTGAAATCTTCTGAACTTCATGAAGAAGACGGTCAAAACGCTCTTTCACAACTTTTTCAGGTACCTGATTTTCCATGGCTGCTGCCGGTGTTCCGGTTCGCCGGGAATAAATGAACGTATATGCACTGTCAAAACGTACCCGCCGAACAACATCAAGCGTGTCCTCAAAATCTTCATCGGTCTCCCCCGGAAACCCTACGATAATATCTGTTGTCAGTGAAATATCCGGCAGTTTCTCCCGGATTTTATCTACAAGTTCAAGATAAGATTCTTTTGAATATTTGCGGTTCATTTTTTTTAGTATCTGACTGCTTCCGGATTGAAGAGGTAAGTGCAAATGCGCACACACTTTATCGCAATCTCTCATGGCATCAATGAGTTCTTCCGACAAATCTTTCGGATGAGAAGTCATAAATCGGATTCTCTGCAGCCCATCAATTTCATTTACTTTACGAAGCAGTTCCGCAAATGAAACCGGCGTCTTCAATGTTTTTCCATATGAATTAACATTCTGCCCCAAAAGCATAACTTCCACTACACCATCGGCGGCCAGACCCCTGATTTCATCCAGAATATCCTCCATCTCCCTGCTTCTTTCTCTTCCTCTCACATAGGGAACAATACAATAACTGCAGAAATTATTGCATCCAAACATAATATTGACACCCGTCTTAAAGGGGTATTTTCGTTTTCCCGGCAAATCTTCTACAATCTCCTGCGGTATTTCCCACACATCCATAATACGACGCCCGGATTGAATCTGTGTATACAGAAGTTCAGCCAGCTTATATATATTGTGGGTTCCAAAAACAAGATCAACAAACGGATAACTTTTACGAATACGCTCTACTTCATCCGCTTCCTGCATCATACAGCCGCAAAGAGCAATTTTCATCTTTGGATTTTTCTTCTTATGATTCTTCAAATATCCAAGCCGCCCGTATATTTTCATATTTGCATTTTCCCTGACCGTGCAGGTATTATACAGCACAAAATCAGCCACAGGCTCGTCTGTTTCCCTGTAACCGATATAAGCAAGAATTGCCGTCATTTTTTCAGAATCTTTTGCATTCATCTGACATCCCAGTGTTTGAATTGATGCGGTCAGCGGATGTCCCACCCTCTCTGTCTCTTTTTTCGCCCATTCACGGCATTTTTTCATATAATAATACTGACGTTCCGGTTCTTGTTCCGGTGCCTCCCCATAAATTTCAACCGCATCAAATCGCTTTTTATCAAACATAATATCCTCACTTTCCCCTATCCTTCAAAATTTCCCAGCACCCTCATAAAAACAGCTTCTTCTTTTACTCCGCGTAAAGCATTCTGCACAGCAGCGTCATCCAGATTTCCTTCCACATCTATAAAAAACCGATACTCCCAATGCTTCCCCGGAATCGGGCGGGATTCAATCTGTGTCATGTTCAAATCATTATACAGAAAATGTGATAAAATCCGATACAGCGTTCCGCTTTTGTGCGGAAGTTCAATACAAAGCGCCAATTTATTACTCTTTTCAGTATATACTGCTTCTTTCCCGATAATAATAAAACGGGTACAATTATTCTTTTCCTGTTGAATACCATCTGCCACAATTTCAAGCCCGTATTCTTTTGCTGCACGTCTGCCGGCAATTGCCGCCTGCGATTTATCCTGATCTGCCGCCACTTTTTTCGCCGCTGCTGCCGTAGATCCATACTCAATCCCTTCATATTCCGGGTGCCGGTTCATAAATCCCCGGCTCTGAAGCAATCCCTGCGGATGAGAAAATACGGTTCTGATATCGGCAGGAACTGCACCCGGAAGAGCGAGAAGACATTGTTCAATCGGCATCACATACTGCCCCACGATACTGTTGTCGTAGTTTAAAAGCAAATCATAATTTGCACTAATTCCGCCTGTTGAAGAATTCTCGATGGGAAGAATGCCAAAATCTGCTTCTCCACTATCGACCGCTTCCATCACTCCCTGAAAACTCTGACAACTAATACCCCTCACTTCCGTTCCAAACACATCTTCCATCGCCTGCTGGGTATGTGTTCCCGGCACACCGAAATAATAAACTGAAACATCTTTTTTCCAAAAAACATCCTTTTTTTTGCGAAAATCCGTTACGGTATCACCCTGTGAAAGAACACCATATTGATATTTTCTGCTAATAGACATAATCTGGCTAAACAATTCTCTTACCGCCCGCTCATTAAAATCTCCATGTGACAGAGAAGAAAGTTTTTCTAATTTCTGTTCTTCTCTCTCTCTGTCCAAAACAGCCTTTCCTGTTTCCATTTTATATTTTGCCACTTCATTGGCCACTTCCATCCGTTCCTCAAATAATTTTACTATCTGTCCGTCAATCTCATCAATCCGCTCTCTTGATACCGACAAATCAACCATGTTTTCTTATCTCCTCTCGCAGTTCACTTACTGTTTTTCCATAAACCGGATGTCTTGCCCATGGTGCAATCCGGGACAGGGGCTCTAACACAAATTCACGCAGATGCATTTCTTTATGCGGAATCGTAAGCTGCTCCGTCTGAACCACCCGATTTCCAAAAAGCACAATATCCAAATCAATTGTCCTCGGTCCCCAATGAACCGTTCTCTCTCTCTTCCCATCTTTTTCAATCTGTTGCAGGACGGAAAGAAGACTTTCCGGTGTCTCCGTCGTTTCCAATACGACTGCCGTGTTCAGAAACATGTCCTGCTCCGTATAACCATACGGTTCTGTCTCAATTAATTCTGCCACTCTCATATTACGGATGGTTTTTCTGCTTTCAAGATTCCTCAGTGCCTGTGAAATATTCAGTTTCCTGTCTCCCATATTGGATCCGACGGACAGACATACAGTTGTCCACTCTCTTCTTATACGGACACTTACCGTATCCAAAGGAAGCAAAATTGGAGCCCACGGCTTTTTTATTTCCACTTCAATTGCCCTGACAGGAGAAAAATGCTGCAGCACTTCCCCAGCAACATGTTCTGCTGCCGCCTCAATTAAGCGGAAATTTTTTTCTTCCATCCGTTTTTTTACAAAATGAGATACTTCTGCATAATCAATGGAACAAGATAGATCATCTGCATCACCTGCTGCCTTTGTATCTAAATACATCACAAGCGAAACAAGAAATTTTTGTCCTAATATGTTCTCCTCTTTCAAGACACCGTGATGACAATAGATTTCTAAATCTTTAATTGTAATTGCATCCATCCTTCTTCTCCTTTTCATTTCTGACAAACACAGTTAATCTGCGTGCAGAATGGCATCTGTCATCTTTAACGCTCTCACGTTTTTCTTCACATCATGAACACGAACGTACTCGCACCCTTTCATTGCGCCGAGTACGGAAGTCGCAATAGTTCCCTCTTCTCTTTTTTCTACCGGCAGGTCTAACGTCAGTCCAATCATACTCTTTCTCGACGTGCCAAGCAAAACCGGATATCCCAACTCCACGATATCCTCCAAATGATTCATAAGAATGAGATTTTGTTCCAATGTTTTTCCAAAACCTATACCGGGATCCAGCATAATTTTATCATCCGTAATCTTGTATTTTTTCGCAATAGAAAGAGAAATCTGCAATTCCTGCAAGACTTCTCTCCGATAATCAACATACGACGTATGTTCCCGATTATGCATAAGACAAACTGCCACATCAAATTCTGCCGCCAGTTTGGCACATCTTTCATCATGTCGAAATCCCCATATATCATTCATCATATCCGCACCGGCATAAAAAGCCGCCTCTGCCACATTACTTTTATACGTATCAACGGAAACAGGTGTGTCAAATCGCTGTTTTATGGCTTTGATTATCGGCACAATACGGTGGATTTCTTCTTCATCGCTTACCGGTACATGCCCCGGTCTGGTTGACTCTCCACCAACATCCAGAATGTCGGCACCTTCCCGTATCATACGTTCTGCCTGTCGTAATGCCATTTCAACATCCGTATATTGTCCGCCATCGGAAAAAGAATCAGGCGTAACATTCAAAATTCCCATAACATATGTTCTTTCACCGGAAGGAAATTCTTTTTTCCCTATTTTCATATCATTTTCCTACCTTATCATCTGCATGAACATTTGCTGCAAATGGTTGTCTTTTTCAAAAATTCCTTTTGCCGCATAAGTCGTTGTCTTTGTTCCCGGTTTTTGAACGCCCCGCATCGTCATGCACATATGCTCCGCTTCTATCATAACCATAACACCTTTGGGCTGCAGACAGTCCATAATTGCCCCGGCTATCTGCCCGGTAAGCTGTTCCTGAATCTGCGCCCGTCGGGCATATACTTCTACGGTACGCGCCAATTTGCTCAGTCCCACCACTTTTCCATTCGGAATATATCCAATATGAACTTTTCCATAAAAAGGAAGAAAATGGTGCTCACAAACTGAGTAAAAAGAAATATCCTTTTCTACTACCATATCTCCTGTCGCAGCATGAAAGGTTCTTGACAAATGTTCCGATGCATTTTGATTGTACCCGCCAAATATCTGTTCACACATTTTTGCTATACGTCCCGGAGTTTCTCTCAATCCCTCTCGGGAACAGTCTTCTCCGATGCCTTCTAAAAACAGCATTACCGCCTGTTCAATCTTTTCATAATCCATGTGAGCGCCTCTCCATTCTCTATTCATTCACAACTGTCGCAATTATAGCACACTTTCTATTATAAGGCAATCGGCTAACCGTTAATGTCCTCGGGGAACTCTCCAAAGTAACCCCCGCTCTTTTACCAAATCTGCGTAAAGCAACATGCCAAAATTGACAGCCATCGGAATCAGAGCAAGCCAAATTGCTTTTTCATGTAAAAACACGCAAGCCACCGTAAGAATACAGCCACCGGTAAAAAAACCGATAAGCATTAAAAAATGCACGAACATACGATGCCCTGCCGATCTGTCCTTTCTGTGTATTATTTTGGCAAGTCCGACTCCGAGCTGACGGACATGATTCGTACAAAAAGTTGTCGCCATCGGAATGCCTTCTGCCTGTCGAAATGTATTATACTGCATGGAGGCAATAAAATTAATCAATATCTGGACAATCTGATGCGGAAGGCAAGACGGAATAAAGCCTATGAAAAAAAGTACCGCCATCTCCACTGCAATCAGACAGGTATCCCAGCGCAGCCATCCTGTTTTTTTCACTGTACGAGGCAGCATCTCCGACAAAAAAGCCCCCACACAATATGCCGCAATGGGAATAAGGAAATAGAATCCCCGGCTCCACTGTTTCTGTCCAAATGCAATTGCCATCATAACAATATTGGCCGTCTGCGCATTACAAAACACACCACCGCGTAAAACATAAGTATACGCTCCCATCATGCCCGCAGAAACCATTAACAAAACAAAAACCATTGTACGTTCACAGGTCAGAAATTCTTTATCCCTTTTCTCCTCTTTTTTATTCAATCCCATCACCTTCTTCTTTATAGTATTCTTTCAAAAACGAAAGGGAACCAAACCAAATGATAACATCCCCCTCTTTCGCAAAAGTTTTTATCTTTTCCTTTGCATCCCATAAAGAATCTGCCTGAAATACCGGAATTTTACTTTTTCTTTTCCATACCTGGGCCAGAATTCCCTTATCCAGTCCTCTTGCACCCGGTGCAGTAATCACCGTTACATCTGAAAAATATTCTCCCAGCACATCCACTAGCACTTCGTAGTCTTTATCCTTATAAACTCCCATAATACCATGTATCTTTTCATTCGGCAGCAACTGTTTTATCGTTTCTGCCAAAGCTTTTGCCCCATCCTCGTTATGTGCTCCATCCAATATGGTAAGGGGATTTTTATCAACAATCTGAAATCTCCCTCTCCATTCTGCTTTTTTTATTCCGACACTTATCTGTTTTTTCGTTATTTGAAACAGCGGCGACAACTGACGGCACGTCTCAATCGCCATGACGGCGTTCTCCATCTGATATACCCCCGGCATTTTGCTGTGCCAGTTCTCTCTCCGATAGCAAAAGGATATTCCTTCCAATCCCACACTCTGCAATTTTATATCGCTTTTATTTATGAAAATCGCTCTTGCCCTCTTTTGACCGGCTTCTTTCCTGATTATATTTTCAGCCGCTTCTTCTTTTTGACAGGTAATTACAAGTCCGTTTTCTTTTATGATTCCTGCTTTTTCTCCAGCAATTTCTTCGAGAGTCTCTCCCAGCATTCCCATATGGTCTCTGCTGACCGGAGTAATTACGGATGCAAGAACAGATGAAATCACATTGGTAGCATCTTCTCTCCCACCCAGTCCGACTTCCAGTACAACAACTGAACAGTGCCAATGACAAAAGGTTAAAAAAGATAATGCTGTCTGCATTTCAAAAACCGTGGGTGAATCCCATCCTTCGGTTTCCATAGCTTCTGACGCATCTGCAATTTTGGTCATCATTTCAGCCAAAAAGTCTTTTTCTATATAATGAATCCCATTCTCATCTTCATATTGAATACACTCCTCATACTGAAATACAACAGGAGAAACAAATCGTCCAACCACCTGCCCGTTTTGCGCCAGTATACTGCTGATAAAAGCTGCAGTTGAACCTTTTCCGTTTGTTCCCGCAATATGAATAAACGAAAGACGATTTTGCGGATTTCCCAGCCGCCGGCACAATTCATACATTCGGGATAATCCCAGATGAATACCGGTACCTTCTCTTTTTGCCAGATATTCTTTTGCTTCTTTGTAATTCATGTTCAAATCATTTCATTCCCCTTTATCACAAGAAAGCCTTGAAAGCCATGTCTTCCATGACTTTCAAGACTTTTTTTACGGTTACATTTCAGACAGACGTTTACTTAATTACTCTGACACGAATCACGCCGTCCATATCTTCCAATTCTTTTACTACTTCATCTGTTGAATCAGAACAGATATCAAGAATCGTATAAGCATAATCGCCGCGGCTCTTATTCATCATATTTTCGATATTGACACCGTCTTTAGAGAATAAGGCAGTAAACTGTGTCAACATATTCGGTACATTTTTATGGGCAATCGTAATACG
>CAZGDT010000026.1:0-12431 GCA_964524245.1 uncultured Eubacterium sp.
GTTCAGAAATGAATTGGCAAATTGTCGGGAAATATTGGAAATGAATGGACAAAGTGTCTCGAAATGGAGATTATGGACTTGAAGATGTACCGGAATATACATTGCAGAGTGATTTTATGAAAAACAAAAAAATTCTTGTTCTATATTGACAATTACCCCGGCTGCATGCGATGTTATTTTGCATAATTTTAAAGATATGGGGGTGGGACCGGATTATTATGATAAGATTGTTACAGGTGATTTGGGAACAATCGGACAAAGAATACTGATTGATATGTTACGGGGATATGGTTACGATATTGAAAAACAGCATTTCGACTGTGGAACAGAAATTTATTATAATAAAGAGCAGGGAACAAATGCCGGTGGCAGTGGTTGCGGCTGTAGTGCGATAACTTTGTGTGGTTATATTTTGGAGAAAATGCGGAAAAATGAATGGAAACGTGTATTATTTGTCCCGACAGGAGCACTTTTGTCTACCGTTAGTTTTAATGAAGGCAATTCGATTCCCGGTATTGCACATGCTGTTATGCTGGAAGCGATAGAAGGAAAGGAAAGAGAGGTGTAGAAGGTGGACTATATTATTGCATTTTTGATTGGGGGAGCAATCTGTGCGGTTGTGCAGATTATTATGGACAATACGAAATTATTACCGGGACGAATTATGGTTGGCCTTGTTTGTGTGGGGGCAGTCATTAGTTTTTTTGGATGGTATGCACCATTTGTGGAATGGGCAAAATCCGGAGCGTCGGTACCGTTAATCGGTTTTGGTCATTTGCTGTTTAAGGGAGTTAAAGAAGCGGTAGATAAGCAGGGATTTATTGGCACGTTTTACGGCGGATTAGAAAGTGCGGCGGTAGGAATTTCGGGGGCGTTGATTATGGGCTATCTGGCAAGCCTCATATTTAAATCCAAAATGAAATAATAAGATTTAGAATAAGGTTTTTCGCTGACTTTGTATGTTTACTTGATTTTAAGATTGTGATACAATACAGGTAGTTTTAAAATTCATAGAAAGCAGGGAAAATGTGTGAAGCGACCGGAAAAGGAATATGAAAAGTATTGGTATGCCGGACTGACCGGTTTTTTCGTTATTGTTGCGGCGTTGATTTTTTATGTAATTGTAAGTAATTTGGATGTAGTGGGCGGCATAATTGCTAAAATAAATTCGGCACTTGCGCCGGTCTACATTGGTGTGGTTGTGGCTTATCTGCTGAGCCCGCTTGTGGATAAGACAGACCGTCGTATCTTTATTCCGTTGTGGAATAAAATAATAAAGAATAAAGAAAAAAAAGCAGGACGAATAGCGAGGGGGTGCTCGGTATTCGTTGTCCTTATTGTGGCGCTATTTGTTCTTTTTGGAATTCTGATGCTTGTCATTCCTGAAATATTCAACAGTTTTACCAGTCTTGCCGGAAGTCTTCCGGAATATTATGCGAACGTGAAAAATTGGGGAGTACATATCTTTAAATCAAACCCGGAAGTTGCAGAATATTTCACAACGGTTTCGAAAGGATTATTTGACAAGCTCCTTGACTGGCTGCAAAATGACCTTCTCCCAAACAGTGATAAATTTCTTGCATTTATTACGGATAGTGTCGTGAATGCTACCAGTGTGCTGCTCGATTTTTTTATCGGAATTATTGTCTCCATTTATTTGATGGCAGGAAAAGAAGGATTTTGTGCTCAGTGCAAAAAAATGTTTTTTGCCATTCTGTCACCGGAGAAAGCAGAACATGTATTGTCGCTTCTTGGTGAGACACATGGGGTGTTTGCAAAGTTTATCAGCGGAAAAATCATAGACTCTCTGATTGTCGGGATATTGACTTTTATTATCATGAATATTGCGGGAATTCCGTACACGGTATTAATAAGTGTATTGATTGGAGTAACCAATATTATACCTTTTTTTGGACAGTATATCGGAATTGTACCAAGTGCGGTTCTTGTTTTTATTGCAAGTCCGAGTAAGGGAGTACTGTTTCTGGTTTTAATTATTATATTAATGCAGTTTGACGGCAATGTTCTTGGACCCAAAATTCTGGGTGATTCCATTGGACTGAAAAGCTTTTGGATACTTTTTTCCATTCTATTCTTTGGTTCGCTGTTTGGAATCCTGGGAATGATTTGTGCGGTTCCCGTGTTTGCAGTTATCTATCGCCTGGTGAAGAGATGGTGTGCGGGGAGACTGGCCGGCAGGCAGATGCCGACGGAAACAGAATGTTATATTGGCAGAGTGGATAATTTCGAAAAGGAAATTCACAACGGGAAAGGATGAAAGGTATGAGAAGGGGAAGCAGAATATTGCTGTTTTGTGTCGTGGCAGTGTGTATTGGCGGATGTGGTATACTGCCTACGGAAGAAGAATTTGAAGCGGCGCCGCTTGTAAAAGAATATGAATCCGGAAATACGGGGAAGTATACGGTTGCCCGAGGTGACATGGTGCAGACAGAGTCCATAGCCGTTAAGTATCAGGGGACGAAAAAAGTTGAATTGACCGGCACAAACGATGGAATCCGTATAAAAAAAATATGTGTTGCGAAGGGACAGAAAGTAAAAAAAGGGCAGACGCTTGTGCAGGAATATCTGGAGGACGAAGAAGAAGCACTCAAAAGTGACAAACGTCAGATTGAGAGTCTTCAATTACAGATAAGCCAGGCAAAAAAGATGAAAAAAAGAGAACTGGAACAATTAAGTAAAACCGGCGGGAGCAGGGAAGAAAAGGATAATGTAAGAAGTCAGTACGACGCACAGATAAAAAACTGCAAATCCACGTTGGAGCTGACGAAGCTCGATATCATAGATTTGGAAGAAACGATACGGACAGCGGTTATTGTTGCACCAATAAGCGGAAAAGTGACTTTTACGGATAATTCTTTTGAGGGCGGTTACGCGAATGAAGAAAATACACTTGTAACGGTGCAGGCGGCGAAGAAAAACCGATTCCGTTGTGAAACGGAATATGCCGGGTATTTTAAAGAAGGCAGAGAAGTAACGGTGACTGTTCTCGGCAGGCAGTATGAAACGACCGTAAAAAAGGGAAAAGGAAATGAACTGTTTTTTTATCCAAAACATGAACTGACATTGAAAAATTCAGCTTCCGGGACAATTGACTTAATTCTTAAAGAGAAGAAAAATGTCCTTTGTGTACCAACAGCACTAATATATGACATTGGCGAAAAAAAGATGGTATATGTGGAAGGAGAAAATGGTGTGAAGGAAATGAGAGAAGTGACGATCGGGGTACAGATACAGAATCAGACAGAGATTATAAACGGACTGAAAGAAAATGACCAGATACTTACAAACTGAAATGTATTGAATGGAGACGGAGGAAATCATGGACGTGAAATCGCGGAAATATTGTATGGCAATTGGGGGGATTCTGGCCGGACTGCTGATTGGTATGGCAGGGTGTGGCCGGCAGAAAGAAGTGACGGATGTTCCGGAACTTGCAGATCCCGTAGGCGTAGATGTAGATACGGCAGTTGTAAAAAAAATGGATTTGAGCGGTGTCAACTCATATCAGGGAGAAGTTATGCCGGATATGGCAGGCGTATATTTTATTAATTCCGGACAGGTTGGAGCCGTGAAGGTTGAAATTGGAGACAGGGTGAAGAAAGGGCAGCTTTTAGCAACGTTATCAGGTGCGCAGTCTGCCGTAAAAGACTTAAAGAAAGAACTTTCAGAACAGAAAGATGAATATGAGGAGCTAAATGCCGCGTCTCAAAGTAAAATCAAGCAACTTGAAATTGAATTAAAAAAAGTAGAAAAGCAAAAAAAACAGGCAGAAACGTCGAAAGAGAAAAAAAGTCTTGGCGGTCAGATTGTGCAGAAACGTGAAGAAATAAAAACGGAGAAGCTGAGTCTGAAGCTGCAGAAACAAACGCAGCGTTTACATATAAAAGAGCTGAAAAATGATATACAGACAGCGAAAGAATCTTCACGGCTGAATAAACTTTATTCACCGGTAAATGGAGAGATTATTGCAAAGAATCTTGCACCCGGAGATTTTGTGACCGGTGGAGTGGCGGTTATTACCATCGCGGATATGGATAAAACGAAAATTCGTACGAAGTATATCGGTACTTCCGTATTGGAGAGAGCAAGCAGTTATCAGGCCGTCATTAACGGCAGAAAATACGAGGTGGAGGCAGAGGAGCAGGAAGTATCACAACTGGATATTGAGATGGGACTGTATCCGTCTTTTACCTATTTTACGTACAAGCAGGATGATAATGTTTCAGTGGGAGATTCTGTGACACTGGATTTTTATAACAATTCAGAAAAAGACGCGCTGGTGGTGCCGAGTAACTCGGTTTACAAATCGAAAGGTGAGCGTTATGTATATCGGATGGATGGCGATGTCAGAAAAAAAGTTGTGGTGACCACGGGGACCGTAACAGATGCATATACGCAGATAACAACAGGACTAAAGGAAGGAGATGTTGTCTATGTTCAGAATTAAAAGAATGGCAATTCTTCTTGCCTGTGCCTTTCTCCTGACCGCCTGTGGTGAACAGAAAGAAACCGGTAAGGTTATGCTTTACCAGGGAGATAAAAAGGAAAAAGATGACCAGCATTACAAGGTGACGAAGGTGCGGCGGGATACTTATGAGGAAAAAGTTTCCTCTACGGCATCGATTGTTTATCAGAATGAAAAAACAGTAATGATAAATGATTCCAATGCTGTCGTTGACAGATTTTGTGTAAAGGATGGGCAGAAGGTAAAAAAAGGTGATACTCTTGCCGTTTATCATGTAAAAGTTTCAAATACGAAAATGAAAAAAAAGAAGCTGGAACTGGAACAGGAGAGAACAGAATACGATGCTAATCTTAAAAAGAAACGAAACGAGGTACTTTTGCAGGAACGCTCGTTGAAGAATCTCACGGATGAGACAGAAAAAAAGCTGGCGAAACTACAGTTGAAGAGGCTCAAAAACGAATATAAGTCACTGATTTCTGAAGGAAAAGAGATTCAAAAGAAAGAAAAAGCTTATCGGGAATTGAAGAGAAAGCGCAAGGGTGTCACGCTCAAATCGAAATACAATGGTATGGTAGATAAAATCGCAGAACTGTCAGAGGATACCGTGACAGGGGAAACGCTCATGTCGATTTGCAACGAGAATGATTTTCTTCTTGCCGTGAAAGATGTTACGGATCTGCGTTATAATATGGAAGTGGACATTGGACTGGGAAATACACTTGACAACATTAAATACCATATTAAAGGACGTGTAATTTCTACGGATAATTTGCAGGAGAGTGCAGATGTGGCTTACGGCGGAGATGACACGGAGTCATCGTCGTCATCATCTCAGCTGGTCCGCATTGAAAAGAGTGATCGGCAAAAATATGATTTTACGAAATATAATATTTATGTTTCCGGAACGACTCTGAAAATCGAGGATGCACTGCTTGTTGATGCTGATGCTGTCAATGAGGAAACAGAGGAAGAGCAGATAAAGAATTATGTATATATAGTGGAGAACGGCGCATTGCACAAACGCTATATTGTATGCAGCTACAAACAGGAAAAAATGTATGTTGTAAACCAGGGGCTTGAAGAGGGGCAGACGCTGGCGATACTTTCAAAGTAAAAAGAGGGAGACGTGACATTATGATTCATTTTATTAGACAGAAGCTTCTCCATAAGAAGTGGATGGTTATCAGTCTGTTGATTGGAAATATTCTTCTCATAGCGATAGCCTGCAGCAATCCGATGTATCAGGGGGCGGCACTGCAGAAAACGTTGAATTCAAAATTAGACAAGTTTATTCAGGAGAATAATGAAAATCCGGGTGTCGTTTCTTTTGTTGCGAATATGAAAGGGCAGGATGGACAGGAAAAAGAATATGAATCTATGCGTAAAGAAGCAAATGAGGCAGCAGAGAGGCTGAATGTTGAACAGAATTATCTGATTCAGTTCAATGAGTCAGCTAAAACCCGCGGCTATTATATGGGAGAACGTAAGCAGAACAGCATGTCAAAGACAATGAAACTTGTGAGCATGTCGGAATTGGAAAAACATACGACGATACTGGCCGGCAGAATGTATGGGGACAGTGAAACAGCGGACGGTACAGTAGAGGCTGTAATAAGTCAGAAAAGCATGAGTAAATTGGACCTTATGACAGGCGACGTTCTTGAACTGCGTAAGTTTAAGGACAAAAAAGGAAATGCGGTAAAGGTCAAAATTGTGGGTGTGTACAGTAATTCAAAAGAAGAAGACACGTATTGGGTACAGTCACCGTCTGATTATTATATGGAACTCTTTATTTCGCCAAAAGTTTTTGAATCGAATTTTGTCAATCTAAAGAAGCAGAACTTTGTTATGACGACGACGTGGCATCTTGTATTTGATTACAGGCAGCTGGCAGCGGAACAGGTTGGATCTCTGGTGAGTGAAACCGAAGAAATTATTGAAGAAAATTCAGGAAAATACAATAGCAGAATGGATGAACCGGTATATATGGATGTTCTCCGGGATTATCAGATTGCAGAGAAAAAGGTAAAAACGACACTTCACATTCTTCAGATTCCGGTATTAGCTCTGCTGCTTGCTTTTATTTTTATGATATCGAGACAAATGCTGGATTTAGAACAGAATGAGATTGCAATGCTTAAAAGCCGGGGAGCCGGTAAAAAGCAGCTGATATTAATTTATTTGTTGCAGTCGGTGATTTTGTCGGGCATTAGTGCAATTGCAGGGCTGCCTCTCGGTTATTTCCTCTGCAAGGTGCTTGGATCTACAAATGGATTTTTGGAATTTATCAGGAGAAAAGCGTTACATATAACATTGGGGCCGTCAGTTTTTATGTATATGCTGGCAGGTGTGGCGGTGTCCGTTGCTTTTATGGTGCTTCCCGTTTTTAAGGAAGCCAATGTAACGATTGTAAATGTAAAACAAAACAGGAACAAAAAGAAAAAAACCATTTTTCGTAAAGTATATATGGATGTCATATTGTTGGGTGTTTCTCTGTACGGATTGTACAATTTCACTCAACAGGAAGATGCACTGATGGCTCAGATGCTGGAAGGAGAATCATTGGATCCGTTTCTGTTTATATGTTCTTCCCTGTTTATTATCAGTGCCAGTCTGGTAGCACTTCGCATTCAGCCATTTTTGATTAAAGTGGTATTCCTGATTGGACGGAAGCGTTGGAAACCGTCTTTCTTTGCTTCGTTTTTACAGATAATACGAACCAGAGGTAAACAGAGTTTTATGATGGTATTTTTGATGTTGACGGTCGCACTCGGTATTTTTAATGCAACCGTAGCACGAACGATTCTTTCAAACTCGGAAAGTAACATTCGATATGCTAATGGGGCAACGCTGGTTTTGGAAGAACAATGGGCAAATAATGCTGTTTTTGCTTCGAAAGACCCGGACATCGAGCTTGCATATACGGAACCGGATTTTTCTGTATATGAAAATATGAAGGGAGTCAGACACGCAACAAAAGTCTATAAGGAAGATAAAATTACGACATCTCTCGGTAAGAAAATGAGTGAAAATGAGGTAAATGTTTCGCTGATGGCAATTGATACAAAAAATTTTGGGATGACCGTCAGTGATTTTGATACTTCTTTGCTGCCGACACATTTGAATAATTACCTGAATGCGATGGCGGGAAATCCGGAAGCAGTTCTTCTCAGTTCCAATTTTCAAAAGAAGATGGGAGTGAAGCTCGGGGATAAAATAACATATACCAACACGGATGAAACAGATATGACAGGGGTTGTATATGGTTTCTTCGATTATTTTCCGGGTTATGTTGAGCAGACGCATGAGCTGAATGCTCAGGAAACACTTGTAACGACAGATAATTATCTGGTTGTGGCGAATTTGGCGCCCGTGCAGCAGACAGTGGGGGTAAAGCCTTATCAGGTATGGATACAAACAGAAGGTTCTTCCCAATTTATTTATGATTATGCTAAAAAGAATGGGATTGAATATACAGTCTTTGATGATGTGGCGGCCAAACTGGTTGAGGTCAAAAATGACGCTCTTTTTCAGGGAACCAATGGTATTTTGACGATGAGCTTTATTATAATTCTAATCTTGTGCTGCACCGGTTTTTTGATTTATTGGATTCTTTCCATAAAGCAGAGGGAATTGCTTTTTGGTGTATTTCGCGCTATGGGAATGACAAAAAAAGAAATAATTCAAATGTTGATCAATGAACAGATCTTCAGTTCCGGATTATCAATTCTGATTGGAGCAGGATTGGGAATGCTGGCTTCCGTTCTGTTCGTTCCGCTTGTGCAGATTTTTTATGCGTCTACCGACCAGGCAGTGCCATTACATGTGGTTTTCCAATCCGTAGATATGATTCGTCTGTTCAGCGTAATTGCGATTGTGATTATCATCTGCATGATTGTGCTTGCTAAATTAATCAGTAAGATAAATATTTCTCAGGCGTTGAAGCTTGGAGAGGACTAAAGGGGGGAACGAAATGGAAAACATACTAGAGACAGAAAATGTGATACAGAGCTTCCCGACTGCCGGTGGAAAGGAGCTGGTTGTTTTGAAAAATATCAGTATTCAGATTCCGGCAGGAAAGCTGACGATGCTTCGCGGACGTTCCGGTTCAGGCAAGACAACGCTGATGAATCTGCTTAGCGCTTTAGACTACCCAAAGAGTGGAAAGATTATTTTTCAGGGAAAAGAAATCCAGAACGTGTCGGAACATGAAAGAGAAATGACACGAAAAACGGAGATGGGTTTCGTGTTCCAGTCAGTGGCGCTTATTCCCATGATGACGGCATATGAAAATGTTGAATTTGTACTTCGGCTTGCAGGATATGAGGGAGACAGAAAAAAAAGGACGGAAGATTGTCTGAAACTGGTTGGTTTGGGAGGACGCATGCATCACATGCCACAGGAATTATCCGGCGGTGAACAGCAGCGTGTGGCAATTGCACGCGCCATTGCTCATGAGCCGAAGATTATTTTTGCGGATGAGCCTACGGCGGAGCTGGATAGTAATACAGGTCTGCAAATCATGAAGATATTCAAAGAACTGATTGAGAAACAGGGTGTGACAATCGTAATGACAACGCATGATACCGGTCTGATGGAGATTGCTGACTGTATTTATCATATTGAGGATGGTGAGATTGCTGATGAAAATTAATGTGAAGGATAGAATCGGGAAAATTGTCCGTATGAAAAATGCTGATCAGATTTCGCAAACACAGGAAGAAAAACCGTCTGTTCCTGATGATGTAATGATTGAATGCGACAGCCTTGTGAAAATATATAAGACGAAGGATATAGAGGTTCTGGCATTGCAGGGATTGGATCTTACGGTAAAGCGCGGTGAGCTGATGGCAGTTATCGGGAACAGCGGGAGCGGCAAATCGACATTTCTCAACATGATCGGCGGATTGGATCGGCCTTCGGCGGGCAAATTGTATGTGGACGGAAAAAATCTGTTTCAAATGACGGAGCAGGAACTGGTGGAGTATAAAAGGAGTACGGTTGGTTTTGTCTGGCAGAATAATGCCCGCAATCTTCTCCCTTATCTGACGGCATTGGAAAATGTAATGACGCCCATGCTTTTTGTGGAAAAAAAAGATGCTGCATTCACGGAAGAAAAGAAAAGAGAAAGAGCAGAGGAATTGTTGGAACTTGTAGGTTTGGAACATCGGAAAAACAGTAAACTGAGTCAGTTATCCGGCGGCGAACAACAGCGTGTGGCAATTGCGATTGCACTGGCCAATAACCCGAAACTTTTGTTGGCAGATGAGCCAACCGGTGCCGTAGACCGTAAAACGGCGGATGACATTTTGGAGATGTTTCGCAGATTAAATGAAGAACTGGGACTAACCATTATTATTGTTACACATGATAAAGAACTTGCCAGAAAAGTGAATCGTGTCATTTCCATTCGAGACGGGAAAACAAGCAGTGAACGCATTATGAAAGATAATTACAGAGAACGTATGGAGAATCTGTCTGTTGAATGGGCTGAGGAAGAAACACAGGAGGAATTTGCCGTGCTTGACCGTGCCGGCCGTCTTCAGATTCCTTCAGAGCTTTTGGAGGAGATGGGGGTAAGTGAGAACAAAGTAAAACTTAGGCTTGCAGACGGAAAAATCATTATTGAAAAACCGGAACAATAATGCTATACTGAATCTGTTTGTGGAGGGGAACATAAATTCGGGTATTCCCTGAGATGAGGTGAATTATGGATTACATGAAAGGATATTTTAACCGGAATAAGAGAAGGCGTGCTTCGCGAAAACGTACTTCGCGTAATCGCGCATTTCGAAAACATATAATGCGGAGTGCTGTCAATAAAAAGTCGCTGGCAGCAGCAATGGGGGTTTTAGCGGTTGTATTGCTGATTCTACTCGCCATGCCTGATTTACATTCCCGAAATGGAGAATCGGGGCAGACGGTGAGCGGAAGCGGAGTTACGGTGACACCGGATGTGCAGGTACCTGTCGTTACACCACAGCCGACACCGCGTACTAAGGCGGTCGCTTTAACATTTGATGACGGACCAAGCACAAAAAATACGCCGAAGGTGTTGGAAATATTGAAGCATTACAATGCCCATGCAACATTTTTTGTTGTCGGAACGATATTGTCTGCCTTCACTGAAGTGCTAAGACAGTAGATTGCGCAGGGGTGCGAGATTGGTAATCATTCCTGGAGTCATATTGACATGTCTAAACTCAGTATGAAAAAAGTAAATCGACAGTATGATAAGACGGCGAAGCTTGTAAAAAAACTGATTGGGTATGATATCAGCCTTCTCCGGCCTCCTTATGGAGCCATAAGCAGGAAAATGCGAAAAAAATTAAAACATCCGATGGTTTTATGGAATGTAGACACTTTGGACTGGCAGTCCAAAAATCCAAAATCCATTTTGAAACAGGTAAAGAAAAAGGTGAAAGACGGCGATATTATTCTGATGCATGATATTCATCCTACGACAGCGGAATCATTGAAAGAAGTGATACCGTGGCTGATTGAGAATGATTATGATATTTTGACGGTATCTGAACTTGCAGCAAGGAAGAATGCTCCTTTGCATAATGGAAAAGCATATGGCGGATTTCAATAAAGCAAGGCAACATTTTTAGCTAACATTTTTTTAGATTTCTTTTGACTTTTTTTGTGTGATATGTTATTGTTGATAGGTGTTAAATATATTTTTAGGAGGCAAAACACATGAAAGGTACAGTTAAATGGTTTAATGCCAAAAAAGGATTCGGATTTATCTCCGACGAAGAAGGAAAAGACGTATTCGTACACTTCTCTGCATTGCAGATGGACGGCTTCAAAGTTCTTGATGAGGGCGATGAGGTTGAGTTCGAAGTGATTGACGGAGAGAAAGGTCCTCAGGCAGCAAACGTAACAAAGTTATGATCGATTGTTAATGAAATAATTTTTGAATAAAAGTTATATAAGTTAAAAAGGGTTATAACAGAGAGGTGCTTCAGGTATGGAGCACCTTGCTTTTTTGTATGGATTCATGTAAAATAGGAAAAGTGAGTTTATTACTTTACAGAACGGAGGAATCATGTAATGGGTAATTATTTTCAGGAAGAAATCGAATGTGTTTCGCGGGAGCAGATTCGTGCATGGCAGAGTGAGCGCCTTGTCAAACAGGTGAAAAATGTATATGACAATGTTCCGTATTATCGTGCCCGGATGAAAAACAAAGGTTTGGAGCCGGGAGATATCAAATCCGTGGACGATTTACATAAACTTCCATTTTTAACAAAGGATGATCTTAGGGAGGCCTATCCCTATGGACTGCTGGCGCGTCCGTTGACGGACTGTGTCCGCATTCAGTCAACCAGTGGCACTACCGGGCGTCGTGTGGTAGCATTTTATACACAGCATGACCTGGATCTCTGGGAAGAATGCTGTGCACGTGCCATTGTGGCAGCCGGCGGGACAAAAGACGATGTAGTGCATGTAAGCTATGGATACGGCTTGTTTACCGGCGGTCCCGGTCTTAATGGCGGCTCCCATAAGCTCGGAAGTCTGACACTGCCGATGTCTTCAGGAAATACGGACCGACAGATTCAGTTTATGACGGATCTTGGCTCTACCATCCTGTGTTGTACGCCATCCTATGCGGCTTATTTGGCAGAAACAATAAAAGAGCGTGGTGTCAGAGATCAGATTAAACTGAAAGCGGGAATTTTCGGGGCAGAAGCATGGACTGAGGAGATGCGCCGTGATATTGAACAGTCTCTTGGTATTAAGGCATACGACATTTATGGGCTTACGGAAATTTCCGGTCCGGGTGTTTCATTTGAGTGTGAAGAACAGAGTGGCATGCATATCAATGAAGACCACTTTATAGCGGAGGTGATTAATCCGCAAACGGGTGAAGTGCTGCCGGATGGAGAAAAAGGAGAGCTGGTATTTACAAGCATTACGAAAGAAGCATTTCCGCTTC
>CAZGDT010000027.1:0-9072 GCA_964524245.1 uncultured Eubacterium sp.
GACCCCGACGGCAACACCGAGTCCGAGTCCGACACCGAGTCCGACACCGACACCAACGCCGAGTCCGAGTCCGACGCCGAGTCCGACCCCGACGCCAACGCCGAGTCCAACACCGACCCCGACGGCAACACCGAGTCCGAGCCCGACACCGACACCGACGGCAACACCGACGGCGACGCCAACACCAACACCAACGGCGACACCAACGCCGGGCAGTAATGGACCTGTGATGCCGATGATGATTGTCAAAGGAGGTAAATACAAGAGTGACGATGGAAAGGCAATTTACAAAATCATATCAATTAGTCCAAAGAACAGAACGGTAAGTTTTGTTTCAACGACTAATAAAAAGGCAGCTTCGGTAATAATACCTGATTACGTGATTATTGGTGGCGTGAAATATAAAGTAACGGCTGTCGAAAAGAAGGCGTTAACCAATTTGAAGGTCAAGAAAATAATTATTGGGAAAAATGTGAAGAAGATAGGTGCAAAAGCATTTTACGGCTGCCGTAAGTTAAAGAATCTTATTATAAAGACGAAAAATCTTAAGGCGAAAAACGTTGGAAAGAAGACATTTGCAAAGACACAAAAGAAGATTAAGATAAGTATTCCAAAGAAAAAGTATATGGCATACAGGTTACTTCTTTGCAAAAGGGGAATCAGTATGAAAGCAAAATTTATACGTAACTAAGGGGGAAAACATGAACGAACTGTTTGGTTTGTGGATTGCATTGGGAATTTTAATAACGCTGGCTGTTGTTTGCGGTGCAGTTTACCAATATCTTCCTGTGACAGAAGTTTACGAGATTGCAACGCCGAAAATTCAAAAATCTCAAAAAATAGTTCTTTTGACTGATTTGCATGGTTGTATGCATGGTGCAGACAATAAAAAACTATTGCAGATGATTCGAAAACAACAGCCGGATTATATATGCGTCGCAGGCGATATGACAGTGAAAAATGGCATGTATACAGATGAAATGATTGATTTGTTTGAACATCTGACGAAACTGTGTCCGGTGTATTACGCTCCGGGAAATCATGAAGTTCGAATGCCGGAATATGAAAGCTATAAAAGCATGCTTCGCCAGTGTCATGTTCATTATTTGGAAAATGAAGAAATGGCAATTGGCGGTAATGTAATCCTATACGGATTGGATTTGCCTGAGTACTGGTATCACAAATGCTGGAAAAAACGTGAGATGAAGCAATATGTTTTGGATGAATTGCTCGGAGAATGCAGAACGGATTGTTTTTGCATCCTGCTTGCGCATAATCCGGAATATTTTCCAACATATGCTAACTGGGGAGCTGATTTAACTTTAAGCGGGCATGTTCACGGTGGAATTATGCGTCTTCCTAAATTGGGAGGCGTAATTTCCCCGGGATTACAGCTTTTTCCTGCATACGATGCCGGACTGTACGAAGAAAATGGAGCCAGAATGGTACTCAGCCGTGGTTTGGGGCTGCACCATATTAAATTACGTTATTTTAATCGGCCGGAACTAAGTGTTATAAATTTAACTTGCCAAGAATACAGGAAATAGGGTATGATGGTAGCTGGCGGTAAAATTCGCCATCATGACTTAAAGGAGGGATGAAGCATGGATTTACAAGTCAAATTAGAGGTGTTTGATGGACCTCTCGACTTGCTGCTTCATTTGATAGAAAAGAATAAAGTTGATATTTTTGATATTCCAATAGTCCTGATAACAGAGCAATATCTGGATTATGTCAGCAATATGGACACAAAAGATATGAATGTTATGAGTGAATTTCTTGTGATGGCGGCAACACTGGTTCGTATCAAATCCAAAATGCTTCTTCCGCCGGAAGAAATTGAAGAGGAAGAGGAGCAGGATCCGAGACAGGAACTTGTAGAACGTCTGCTAGAATACAAAATGTACAAATATGCGTCCTTTGAATTGAAAGACCGGCAAATGGATGCCGGAAAGGTTTTTTACAAAGAACCGTCAATTCCGGATGAAATTAAGAATTATAAAGACGATGTGAATTATGAGGAACTTCTTTCGGATGTTACTTTACGGAAACTTCAGGATATTTTCGATTCCGTCATGCAAAAGCAGGTAGATAAAATTGACCCGATTCGAAGCAATTTTGGTGAAATTGAAAAGGAAGAAATTAACATAGAAGATCATATGATTTTTTTGGAAGAGTATGCTATGCTTCACGGCACATTCAGTTTTAGAAAATTACTGGAACATGGTTCCGGAAAAAGTTATGTGATTGTTACGTTCTTGGGTATTTTAGAAATGATGAAAACCGGTAAGATAACGATTGAACAGGAACGATTGTTTGATGATATTATGATTTCATACCGTTCGGGAAAGAAAAAGCAGGAGGATGAAGAAACGTGAATATAAAAAAACTGGAAGCCGTGGTGGAGGCAATCTTGTTTACCATGGGGGAAGCAGTAGAAATTGAACGGCTTGCCGCAGCTGTGGAACACGATGAAGATACAGTGCGTAAGATTATACGCAGTATGATGACCCGATATGATGAAGAAGACAGGGGAATTCATCTGATTGAACTGGATGGTTCATTTCAATTATGTACAAAACCGGAAATGTATGAATATCTAATTAAGGTGGCACATATTCCCAAGAAACATGTACTGACGGACGTTCTTTTGGAAACTTTGTCCATTGTGGCATACAAGCAGCCGATAACCAGACAGGAAATTGAGAAAATTCGCGGTGTTTCCTGTGATCATGCAGTAAACAAACTGGTTGAATATGGTTTGATTGCGGAAGCAGGGAGGCTGGACGCTCCGGGGCGGCCGATTCTGTTTGGAACAACGGAAGAATTTCTTCGATATTTCAGTTTGGAATCATTAGATGATTTGCCTATTTTAAATCAGGAAACAATCGAGACATTTAAGGATGAAGCAGAAAAAGAAGTAATGGAAGAACTGAAGAGTGACGGGTCGGGAAGTACTGTAATTTAGGAGGAAAAGATGCAAAAGATTTGGCGTCGTACAATTGTATGTTTTCTGGTATGTGCAAGTCTGATTTCATGTATCAGTGAAATAAAAAACGATAATACGGCAAAAGCAAAATCCGTCCGTACAATTCGTTATACAGTCAAAAAGGGAACAAAGATAAAGATTTCAAAAATTTTAAATCAAAGTTCTCTTTCTAAAAAAAAGAAGAAAAAGGCAAAGAAGTGTACCTGGAAGGTTAAGAATAAGAAAATCATAAAATTATATCCCAAAAAGAAAAAAATAAAGGCGCTGAAGACAGGAACCACTTATCTGAAAGCTTATAATAAAAAAAAGAAAAAGTATTTGCGGATTCGCATTACCGTAAAGGAGAAAAACAATCCGTCGTTGACGAGAGCAACCTCTAAAGGCTATGTGCATGGAAAGAAAGCTGCTTCCAAACAGGCAATGATTTGGTATGGCATACCTTATGGAGAGACAACGGCAGGACAGAACCGTTTTCGTGCTCCTCAGGATGTTGCACCGTGGAATGGCGTGAAATCTGCAACAAGTGCAAAAAAAAAGGCGATTCAATACAGCAGTTCTAATTCCAACGGATATGTAGGAACGGAAGATTGTCTGTATGTGAATGTATACCGCCCATACACGGAGGATGTTAATCTTCCCGTTCTTGTATATCTGCATGGCGGCGGTAATTGTTCAGGGACTGCTAATGTGGATTTTACAGAATTGGCATCGGAAACAAATTCAGTTATTGTTTCTGTTTCTTATCGGCTGGGTGCTTTCGGATTTTTAAGTCATCCGGCACTTCAGGATGGTACAGATGAAGAAAATAGCGGAAATTTTGCGTTGTTGGATGTAAAGAAGGCCCTTCAATGGGTGCAGACAGAAATTGGATTTTTTGGCGGTAACCGTCAGAATGTTACATTATCCGGATTTTCCGGCGGGGCAAGAATGACACTTATGTGTATGATTTCACCACAGATGAAAGGATTGTTCCATAAAGCGCTGGTCTTGAGTGGTGGATTTACGACATCCACACCGGAAGAGGGAAAAACGTCCGTGGAAGGAAAACTTGCTAAAATATTAGTGAATCGTGGGGCTTATCCGGATAAGCAGAGTGCAAAAAATTACATTAAATCTGCTTCAAAGGAAGAAATAAAAAATATTTTTTTGAGTCTTACCAAAGCAGAACTGGCAGGAATGTACAAATCATTTGATTTGAAAATGACGGAATTTCCGCATGGATTTACGGATGGAAAGGTTCTTCCGAAACAGGGATTTTCCGTTATAGAACAGGGAACCTATAACCGGGTACCCGTCATGTTGGGAAGTGACATGACGGAATTTGCTTCTTTTGGATGGAATGGAAGCGTGAAAGCAGGAATTTTAAGCAGTGATGAACCCGCTGTCTTAACAGAAAATGAACAATATATTGTTGGAACGGGAATTCAGTATGGGAGCATGTTACAGTCGCACTATTATATAGAGAAAACAGCCTCTGTGTTATATGGCGACGTTAATCATAAAAGCATTTATGCATTTCGTATGAGATGGGGAACCGATGCCGGTGTTACCGATCGTTTTTACAGCTGCTTTGTGGGAGCGTATCACGGTCAAAGCAGAGATTTTCTTATCGGCAAATATAAACATCATAAAAAAGGGTATTCGCCGGACGCTGTTTCGGCAAAAAACAAACCGGGACGAGTGGCGCTGACCGGACAGATGCGCTGTTATCTGGCGAACTTTCTCTTAAATGGAAATCCAAATACCGGTTCACAGATTTTTTGGAATTCATGGAATCCTTTGGAGGGAACAGATAAGATTATGATGTTTAATGCTGATAATAAATCGGTAACTTCAGCGATGAGTACACAGATGTACGATTCTGACGAAATATTTCAGAAATTAAAAAAGAGCACAGCAGAATCTGAGTATTTATTGTTGACGGAAACGTTATTTGCAGATCGTTTCTTTATGCCGGATTTGATACCATGTTATTATTAAAAAACAACAGAGGAGATTGGTTATGATTTTTTCAACGTACGAATTCATTTTGCTATTTTTACCCATTACTTTTGTGGGTTACTTCCTTTTCAATCATTTCAAAATGCATTCCTGTGCCAAATTATGGCTGGTTTTAGCTTCTTTTTATTTTTATGCACAGGGAAGTACGGATTTTTTCCCATTCTTTTTGGGAAGTGTAACAGGAAATTATATGATTGGAAGTATGTTAAGCAAACTTTCCGGGGAAGAACACCGCATTGAGCGCGGCGTGCTTTTGGCTGTTGGCGTTCTTGCCAACTGCGGTTTGCTTGGATATTACAAATACACGGATTTCTTTATCATGAATTTCAATCGGGTGACGGGAATGCATTATCCGTTGATGCATATTGTGCTGCCTATAGGAATTTCGTTCTTTACATTCCAGCTGATTGCTTTTCTTGTTGATTCATTTCGCGGTGAGACAAAAAATTATGATGTATTAGATTATCTTTTATTCATAACTTTTTTTCCACAGCTGATTGTCGGACCGATTATTCATCATGCAGAAGTAGTTCCTCAATTTGAAAACAAAGAAAACCAGCATCTGATATTTGATAATGTTGCACTGGGATTGTTTATTTTCTCAATCGGATGTGCAAAAAAAATGTTGATTGCTGACCCTTTAACAACAGATGCACAGAGTTTTTACAATCATATTAAACCGGGACTGCCCATGTTGCAATCATGGTTTCATTCAATCGAGTACACAGTTTCTTATTATTTTGATTTATCCGGATATGCCGATATGGCAATCGGGCTTGGCTGGATGTTCAATATTAAAATTCCGCAAAATTTCAATTCTCCTTACAAAGCGAAGGATTTTCAGGAATATTGGCAGAGATGGCACATGACATTGTCACGGTTTTTAGGTAATTATGTGTTCCGAAATGTATATCGGAGAGGCTCAAAATACAGAAATTATTATGTTGCAACGATGGTTACGTTTTTTGTTTCCGGATTTTGGCATGGAGCCGGATGGACATTTGTTGTCTGGGGAGTTGCCAATGGTATTTTGGTATGTATTGCTTCCTGGCGGAACCGAAAGGGTATGAAGACGCCGGCATGGTTAGGAATTCCCCTGACGTTTCTGCTTGCCGTTTTGACTCGTGTTTTGTTTGTGTCGACAACATTCCGCGAATCATGGCAGGTGTTCCGCGGCCTTGTGAATTTTAGTTCATGGAACTGGTCGGAAGCCCGGTTATTCCTGACGGATAATTGGTACAATATCGCATTAACTTTTGTAGGACTGGCTATTTGCTGGTTTTTGCCAACGACGAAGACTATTTCGGAAAAGTTTAAGCCAAATGTGAAATATCTTCTTTATGCGGCGGTATTGCTGATTGTATGTATTGTAAATATGGATAAGGTAGTACAGTTTTTATATTTCCAGTTTTAATGAACAGGGAGGCAGTGAAAAATGAATGCAAAAAAGTGGACTATTGTTTTTGTGAGCTTAATCGCAGCTACGATTCTTACTATTATGGCGCTTAACTATCTGGTAGATCCTTACAAATATTTTGCCAGTCAGAGCGGTGATTATTATGATGTGGATGAGGATGATTACATTCGCGAACAAAAGATTGAACATATAAAAAAGAATTCTGATAAATATGAGGCATATCTGATTGGCGGTTCTAAGGCCGGAGCAATAAAAACAGATAATTTGTCCAAAATTGACGGATATAATTACTACAACTGCTGGCTTTTGTCCGGAAATTTTCCCGATTATCTTGCATATGCCAGATATATTGTGGAAAATACATCTGCCAAAAAGATTTTACTGCAGATTTCCACTTCAGAGCTGTATGAACTTGACCGTACGGAGAAAGGGACAATTTACGAAACACCGGCAGAATTATCCGGAGAATCTAAAATTTCAGAGATTGTTTCTTTCCTTATGAAGAATCCGAAGATTGCTTTTGAAGAGCTTTTTGATACGGAGCCGGATTATTATAATAAACCGAATGGTGAAAGAGATTTAAAAAAGTATTATGATTACTATAATGCGAATACGAACGGAAACAGCAACTACTATTTTTACATGATGAATCAGACGCAGACCTATTACAGATACATGGACAGGGAAATGAAAGAAAAACCGGAGACAGTAACTGCCTGTGTTGAGATGCTGCGTGAAATCAAGACGCTCTGCGATGAAAATGGTGTTGAATTGCAGGTGTTTTTCGGCTCTTTATTTGCAGGGCAGATGGTATACTATGAGGGTGAAAGTTTTTATGACTTTATGGAACAGGTCGTTATGCTGATGGACGAGGATGTCTGGTGTTTTAATACTTATAATGACGTAGCACTTTGCATGTATAATTATTATAATCCGTCGCATTATTTCTATGAAGTGGGCGATTTGATGATTGATACGATGGCAGGAAAATCATGCGAATTCGATGGTTTTGGTATAAAATTAAATCGGGAAAATGTAGGAATTGAAATTGCAAAAAGAAGAGAAAAACTGGCGGAGTGGAAGAATTATTATAAAAAGAACGGTATTCTTCCTTTTACCAAAATGGAAGGAAACTGGAATTTAAAGAAAATATACGGATGATGGATTTTATAACAATGCAGAGATGAAAGGAGAGCATGCGTGATGTCACATTATACAAAAGAAGATATTATTCGAATTGTAGAAGAAGAGGATGTAGAATTTATTCGTCTTCAATTTGTTGATATCTTCGGTAATTTGAAAAATATGGCTGTTACCGCAAAACAGCTGGAGTCAATTCTTAATAATTGCTGTACATTTGACGGGGCGGCCATCAACGGTTTTGAAACGCTGCATGTGGATGAACTTGTGCTCGTACCTGATTTGGATACTTTCACAATTTTTCCGTGGAGGCCGCAGCGTGGCAGAGTGGCACGGTTTATCTGTGACGTATGTTACCCGGACGGAACGCCGTTTATGGGAGATTCACGCTCGATTTTGAAACGAGTGATTGATGAAGCCCATGAGGAAGGCTACACACTAAATGTAGGGCCGGAGTCGGAATTTTTCCTGTTTGATATGTCCGAAGATGGCCAGCCGACAACAATGACAACAGAAAAAGGCGGATTTTTTGACATTGGTCCGGTAGATGCAGGAGAAAATGTAAGACGTGATATTGTTTTGTCACTGTCAGAAATGGGATTTGAAATGGAATCGTCTTATCATGCCAATGAGGCCTGTCAGCATCATATTGATTTTAAGTTTGATCATGGCATTCAGACAGCAGATAATATTATGACATACAAACTGACCGTCCGCACGGTAGCGAAGAGACACGGGCTGCATGCGACATTTATGCCTAAACCCAATTATGGAAAAAAAGGGTCAGCCATGTTTTTTAATATGTTTCTAAGCAAAGATGGAAATAATATTTTCAGCGACACAACGGAAGAATATGGTTTAAGCAGTGATGCCTATTATTTTATGGGTGGTATAATGCGTCATATAAAGGGGCTGACACTGATAAACAATCCGATTATTAATTCATATAAACGTCTTGTCCCGGGGTACAATGCTCCTGTTAATATCAGCTGGTCAAGAAAGAACAGAACACCGCTTATGCGTATTACCAGTACGGGAGAAATGGGACCGCGTGTAGCGCTGCGCAGTCCGGACGGTTCATGTAATCCCTATCTTGTTTTGGCAGGCTGCCTTGCTGCCGGATTGGATGGAATCCGAAATAGAATTAATCCGCCATCCTGTATTGATGAACAGGATGGAAAAGAAGATTTTGATATTCTCCCCCGAACGCTGATGGAAGCGATAATGGAATTTGAGAAAGATGATTTTCTGCACAGGGTTTACGGCGAGCAGCTTTCACGGATTATTATCAAAAAAAAGAAAGAAGAATGGGATGAATTCTGTGAGCAGGTTACGGCATGGGAAGTCGAAAAGTATTTGGACAGAATATGAAAAATGGGGATTTACAAGCAGAAAAGATTGTGCTATGATGTAAAAGTTAGTAATAACCGTTACTCGGGTTGCGGACGACTCCGACCGAATCTTAGTAACCGGGGAAAATAAAATAAGGAGGCGCATCATAAATGATGACTACAGAGAGAAAGAA
>CAZGDT010000027.1:9082-11466 GCA_964524245.1 uncultured Eubacterium sp.
ACCGGATGATACCGGTTCTCCGGAAGTTCAGGTAGCACTTCTCACCGAGAGAATCAATACGCTGACAGAGCACTTGAAGGAAAACAAAAAAGACCATCATTCACGTCGTGGTATGTATAAGATGATTGGTAAAAGAAGAGGACTTTTGGATTATCTGAAGAAGACGGATTTGGAAGGATATCGTGCACTGATTGAAAAACTCGGTTTGCGCAGATAAGAAAAATGACAGAAATGCTTTCGCCGGATTTGTGAGAAATTACGGATTCGCTGCGAGAGCATTCTTTCATCAATGAGCTGTTTGAGGTGACAAAATATGAAGCGAAATCGAAGTCAGGCGGTTGTGTGCCGGGACGGTAAATTACTGTTAGTTGAAAAAAAAATGAACGGACGGGATTTCTTCGCCCTTCCCGGAGGCGGAATTGAAGAAAATGAAACACCGGAGGAAGCAGCACTTCGTGAGCTTGAAGAAGAGGCGGGAGTGAAGGGGCGTTTGCTGCGTCCGCTTGCTATTGAGTATAAACCTGATTTAGAAAGCCGTATTTTTACGTTTTATGTGGAAATTTCGTCGGATGCTGTTCCTCAAAAGGGAAGAGATCCGGAAGTACCGGAAGAAGAACAGTCTATTGTTGGTGTGGCATGGTTTTCTCTTGATGAAATACCGGAGAGAGATCGTGCTTATCTGTTTGGAGCCGGGCTTATGCGGATTCCTGAGTTTCATGATGAGGTATTAACATGGCCGGATGATGTTATCAGTTATCCGACAAAAGCATAATTTGCTTTTTGACGGATAATTGTGTATAATGATAAAGTATGTATAACAGAGATGACACCGAGACTTCTGAAAAGGTCATGAACCTCGTGGCATTTTCAGTGGTTTCGGTATCTCAAAAAATGATAAAGGAGATTGATTATGTACAAAACATTTACTATGGAACTTGCGGGGCGCACGCTTTCTGTTGATATCGGACGTGTCGCTGCACAGGCAAATGGTGCCGCATTTATGCGATATGGAGATACGGTAGTACTCTCTACGGCAACTGCATCAGAAAAACCAAGAGAAGGAATTGACTTTTTCCCTTTAAGTGTAGAATATCATGAAAAAATGTATTCTGTCGGGAAAATCCCGGGAGGATTTACAAGACGGGAAGGAAAACCAAGTGACAATTCCATTTTGACCTGTCGTGTTATTGACCGTCCAATGCGTCCGCTTTTTCCAAAAGACTATCGCAATGATGTTACATTGGAAAATGTTGTAATGAATGTGGATCAGGATTGTGCGCCTGAGCTTGTTGCCATGCTTGGTTCCGCACTGGCTACAAGTATCTCAGATATTCCGTTTGACGGACCGACGGCTGCTACACAGGTTGGTTTGGTCAATGGCGAACTGGTATATAATCCGACTGCCGAACAGCGTGAATGTTCGGATTTGGCACTGACGGTTGCTTCCACGAGAGAGAAAGTTATCATGATTGAAGCCGGTGCCAATGAGGTGGATGAAGAAACAATGATTAAAGCTATTTATGGCGCTCATGAAATAAATGGTACCATCATTGAATTTTTCGATAAAATTGTTGCTGAATGCGGAAAAGAAAAACATGAGTACGAACACTTTGACATTCCGGAGGATATGTGGAATGATATGGTTAGCTTTATTACACCGGAAGCAATGGAAGAGGCTGTTTTTACGGATGTGAAACAGGTTCGTGAAGAAAATATCCGTAAAATCAAGGATCAGCTGGAAGAAAGATATGCGGACGACCATGAAGACTGGGTATCGTTTATTGATGACGCTGTTTATAAGTTCCAGAAAGTTACAGTGCGCAAGATGATTCTGAAAGATCATAAACGTCCGGATGGTCGTGAAATTAAGCAGATTCGTCCTTTGCATGCGGAGATCGATGTGCTTCCTACCGTACACGGTTCCGGTTTGTTCTCACGCGGACAAACACAGGTACTTACGGTTACTACGCTGGCACCTCTTTCCGAAAAACAAAAATTGGACGGTTTAGATATCAGCAAAACATCAAAGCGATATATACATCATTATAATTTCCCATCCTGGTCAGTAGGAGAAACAAGACCTTCCCGCGGACCGGGACGTCGTGAAATCGGACATGGTGCCCTTGCAGAGAGAGCACTGGTTCCGGTACTTCCTGATGAGGAAGATTTCCCGTACACAATTCGTACAGTTTCGGAAATTCTGGAGTCTAATGGCTCTACATCACAGGGAAGTATATGCGCATCCACATTGTCTCTGATGGCAGCCGGTGTACCGATTAAAGCTCCGGTGGCCGGTATTTCCGTTGGACTGGTGACGGGTGAGCAGGATGATGATTATCTTATTTTGACGGATATCCAGGGATTGGAAGATTTCTTTGGTGAAA